>JAKAMM010000311.1 GCA_021812905.1 Chloroflexota bacterium
CTGGTGCAGGGAGCATTCGTTGGCGCCCTAGCACTGCTGGTGGGAACGCTCAATTCGCATGGTGTTCAAATCAGCATGTACCTGGCTCAAGTTCTGCCAGCCAACATAAAGTTGTTCCTGCTTGGGCTGGACCCCATTCCTGGCGCGGTTATCCATCTGGTTTTATTCACGCTGGCCGGCTTGGCCGGTGGAGCTTTAAGTCGCGGCTTTGGACGCAGCAATTGGAGAGCCCGGACTGATGCCAATTGGAAGAAGACCTGGGATGGATTCACCCAGAAATCCTTCTTTAAGCAGGTGCGCGGCAACCGCACCACCCGCTACTCTGTCTATGGCGTACTCCTTCTGGTGATCTTCCTGATACCGTTGGGTGCCGGTCAGTATTGGAATTACACCATCGGTACTGTCGGCATCTACGTTCTGCTCGGACTGGGCCTGAACATCGTGGTAGGCCTGGCAGGCCTGCTCGACTTGGGATATGTGGCTTTCTTTGCCATTGGCGCCTACACCATGGCCCTGCTGACTGCACCCGCCCCGCACAATCTCATGTGGAGCTTCTGGATCGCCCTGCCGATCGCGGTTGTTTTGGCCGCCCTGACCGGTCTTTTGCTAGGCGCTCCGGTGCTGCGCATGCGCGGTGATTATCTGGCCATCGTGACACTCGGCTTTGGCGAGATCATCCGCATCCTGAGCACAAGCGATGTCCTGACGCCCTTCACGGGTGGGCCGAGAGGGGTGCCCAGCGTTGGCGGTCCAACCCTGTTTGGGAAACCGTTTAACAGCGGCATCGATTTTGTTTACCTGATCTTCCTGGCGGTGCTATTGATCATTTTCGTCACAAACCGTCTGCAAAACTCACGCGTCGGGCGTGCCTGGGAGGCCATGCGGGAAGACGAGACCGTCTCGCGTGCCATGGGCATCAATACGCTCACGCAGAAACTGCTCGCCTTTGCTATCGGTGCGGCCTTTGCCGGGTTGGGGGGCGCGTTATTTGCTTCACGCAACCAGTTCACCGGACCGGAAGATTTTACCCTGATGGTTTCCATCAATGTTGTCGCGGTAGTGATTGTGGGCGGCATGGGCAGTATTCCCGGTGTTATCGCCGGTGCGCTGGTGCTCAAGGGCCTGCCGGAAGTGCTCCGCCAACTTCAGGACTATCGTGTTTTGGTCTTCGGTGCACTTCTGGTCGTAATGATGCTCTGGCGGCCCGCTGGTATCATCCCATCCTCACGCCGAAAAATGGAAGTTGAAAAAGACACTGGAGGAACCGTGACTCCCGAAGAAGGGAAGGGGAAATGACTGTCGCACTTGAGACCCGTTCCC
The DNA here is from genome assembly GCA_021812905.1 of Chloroflexota bacterium. Next base: position 1,321 of record JAKAMM010000311.1, read on the forward strand.
TTACCAAGCAATTCGGTGGCTTGACCGCGGTTGACTCGGTGAACCTGACAATTCAGGAAAATGCCATCTTCAGCGTTATCGGGCCAAACGGCGCCGGGAAGACAACCTTCTATAATTGCATCACCGGTTTTTACGAACCGGAGGCGGGCGAAGTTCTTTTCTTCGGGAAATCACTCGTCGGCCTGACTCCCGATCAAGTCACATATCGAGGCATCTCCCGTACTTACCAGAATATCCGTTTATTCGCCAATATGAGCGCCATCGAAAATATCCTGGTCGGTGAACATGCCCGTCTGCGCGCTACTTGGTTGGAAGCAATTCTACATACACCCCGCGTTGTAAAAGAAGAAAAAGTAGCCGTCGAGAAAGCCCGGCAACTGTTGAATTTTGTCGGTCTGTCTGGATTGGGCGACCAGTTGGCCCGCAACCTGCCTTACGGCGCGCAGCGCAGATTGGAAATCGCGCGCGCACTGGCCAGCCAACCCCGCCTGCTCCTGCTGGACGAACCAACCGCCGGGATGAACCCACACGAGTCGACCGATATGATGCACTTCATCCGCCGTCTGCGGGATGAACTGAGCATCACCATCCTGCTCATCGAACATGATATGCGCGTGGTAATGGGAATCAGCGAACAAATCGCCGTGCTGGATTACGGCGCAAAGATTGCCGAGGGGACTCCCGCTGAAATCCAGGGCAATCCGCGTGTCATCGAAGCCTATCTGGGAAGCGGCGCGGCCTCCGGCCTGAATAACGCCGCTCCTCAGCCCGCTTGACCGCGAGGTATCTATGCCAATGCTTGAAATTCACGACATCCACACTTATTATGGCAACATCCATGCTCTTAAAGGCATCGAACTGACGGTGGAAAAAGGTGAAATTGTTACGCTGATCGGCTCCAATGGTGCCGGTAAAACGACTACTTTGCGCTCCATCTGTGGACTCCAGAAACCGCGCCAGGGAAACATCATTCTCGAAGGCGAAGATATCGGCCCTTTCAAGGCGCATGAGATTGTCTCAAAAGGCGTGGCGATGGTCCCGGAAGGACGCGGCATCTTCGCCCGCCTGACCGTGGCTGAGAACCTCGACCTGGGCGCTTACACGCGCAACGACCGCACTGCCATCCAGGAAGATTTGGAGCGTGTCTTCACAATTTTTCCGCGCCTGAAAGAACGCCAGCGTCAGGTCGCCGGGACGCTCTCCGGCGGCGAGCAACAGATGCTTGCCACTGGACGGGCATTGATGACCCGTCCACGCCTGCTCCTGATGGACGAACCATCCATGGGGCTTGCTCCAGTTTTGGTGGAATTGATCTTCGACACCATCGTGGGGATCAACAAGGAAGGCACCACCGTGCTGTTGGTGGAACAAAACGCCTTGATGGCGCTCTCAATCGCCCATCGCGGTTACGTCTTACAGACTGGTGAAATCGTGATCAGCGATATGGCTGAGAATCTGAAGAAGAACCCCACTGTACAAAAAGCGTACCTCGGCATGGAATAAAAAGCCGTTAAACAGACAAAAGCGCGCAGGTACAATCATACCCTCAGCAAGAGGGATTGGTGGACCCACGTCCGCCAAACAATGGCAGGGATCATTTATTCGTCCAGCCTACCTGCCAGCTACCTTTTCGTCCAACTCTTGCATTTACGATTGGTTCGGGGTGCGCCGCTCTTTCAACGGGAGCGCTTACATATATTTTCACTCCGGAATAGACTACGGGGTTTGTTTTACGGAACATCCTCTTGATATTTATGCGGCTGCGCCCGGAAAAGTCATTTTTGCCGGGCCGTTAGCTGTGCGTGGAAACGCAACCTTCATCGATCATGGCTGGGGAGTCTATACCGCCTATTATCATCAAAGCGAAATTGACGTTACAGTCGGAGAACAGGTTCAGTCCGGTCAACTGATCGGCCAAATCGGCGCGACCGGGCATGTTACGGGTCCGCATCTTCACTTTGAGATGTGGGTTA
>JAKAMM010000312.1 GCA_021812905.1 Chloroflexota bacterium
AAGCGAAGTCCCCACACGCTGCTGGAGAAAGAGTTCATGCAACCGGTCCTTGGAAGAACACCCAGGATAAAAGACCGAGTCCACGGATGGGAGGATCGCTAGTCTGGTCTATGAGTTGTATGGGTTGACACAGGATGAGATTAATGTCGTGGATGGAAAATCGTAATAAAAAACGCCCTTCAGTTCAGGAAAAGGGCGTTTTTTATTGCTAAAAGGCTATCTCAATTTCGAACGGAATTAGACGTATTGAGTCCAGCGTACTTGTGAACGGGCTATTTTGTCAAAGAAGGGAATTACATTCCGTTATCGTTATCTTTAGCGCTGTAGCCAGGGCCGCCCTTGAAGAAATCATAATTGGGCTTGATGTCCGGAGTCAGGTCAACCGTTTCGCCCGCCGCAAGTTGTTTGGCAGTATCCAGGACAATCTTGTTGCCGTGATGGTTGGTGCCTTCGAAGTGACCAGTGAGGTCCTTTCTGCTGATATACTCGCCGCCTTTGGCCGTGTAAGCCGCAGGAACTTCATCTTCGGGGAAGATGGCCGCGTAGGGGCATTCAGGGACGCAAGCGCCACAGTCGATGCAAGTATCGGGATCGATATAAATCCATGGCCATTCGGCAACGGGTTGGCCGGGAATCATGCACTCGACCGGGCAAACATCGATGCAACCGCGATCGCGAACACACAGACTGGTAATAATGTAAGTCATAGAGAAATCTCCTTATGTGGAATCGAAAAGCCAGATATGTCCCCATTATATCTGGCTTCTTCAAATCTGCAAAGTTAAATTGTATTTTTTCAATAAGGCGGGGTGCGGGTTGTTTTGGGCGGGCTTCGCCCTGCCAAAACAGCCCACTTCCCCATTCTTTTTGAGAAGATACGTAACTTTTACTTGGCTGAAAAACGGGCCGCCACAGCGTTCCAATTTACAACGTTCCACCAATTGGTAACATATTCAGCGCGGCGATTCTGATACTTAAGATAATAAGCGTGTTCCCAAACATCCAGGCCCATGATCGGCGTTTGCCCGTCCGACATCGGATTATCCTGGTTGGCGCTCGAGACAACAGCCAAACCGCTGCCTTTCTTGACCAGCCACGCCCAGCCTGAACCGAAACGCGTATTGGCGGCTTTCTCGAATTCAGCCTGGAAGTTATCGAACGAAGTGAAAGCCGAATCAATTGCCTTGGCAAGTTCGCCCTTCGGCACGCCGCCCGCTTTGGGAGCCATGATCTCCCAGAACATCGAATGGTTCCATGTGCCGCCGCCGTGATTACGGACAGCCGTGCGAATATCTTCCGGAACCGCCTTCAAATCACGCAACAGCGCTTCAAGCGATTTGCTCGCTAGTTCAGGATGTTTCTCGATTGCGGCATTCAGGTTGGTAACATAAGCATTATGATGCTTATCGTGATGGATGGTCATTGTCTGCGCGTCGATGTAAGGCTCCAGCGCGTCAACCGCATACGGAAGTTTTGGAAGTTCAAAAGCCATTTTTCTCTCCTCGTGAATTGATCTGAAATCGGGCTGATATTTATGATAATTTTCATATAAATTGTATTACTTCATAAGATGACTGTCAAGCGGACGGAACAAATATTAACGATTTACTTATAAAGTATACTTGCCGCATCTTTCCGGACCCATGAGCGGCTCGCCATGAATCAACCTCGCACACGCCTCATCCTTCCCCTCGCCCTGCTCTTCGCAATTCTCGCCGTTTCGACGGCATCCATCTTCATCAAGTTCGCACAAGAAGACGCACCGTCACTGGTGATCGCCGCGCTGCGCTTGACACTTGCCAGCCTCGTGCTTACACCCATCGCATTGACACGTCACCGCGCAGAACTGCGCGGCCTAACGCGCACCGATCTGATGCTTGGACTGCTCTCCGGTCTCTTTCTTTCAATTCATTTTGCAACATGGATCACATCACTCGAATACACGACCATTGCCAGTTCGGTCGTCCTGGTCAGCACAGGACCGCTTTGGGTGGCGCTGCTCGCTCCTGTATTTTTACGGGAGCCGCTCACCCGTCCGGTTTTGATCGGAATGGCATTGGCTCTGGTCGGCGGCATCGTTATCGGCATGTCAGATTCCTGCGCATGGAACAATGGCATCTCGTGTCCATCGCTCGACCAAGTTTTGCATGGGCGCGCTTTATTAGGAAATTTTTTGGCACTAACTGGCGCGTTGATGGTGGCGGGCTATTTAATGATCGGCAGGAAACTGCGAATAAAAATATCGCTTGTGCCTTATGTTTTTCTGGTCTACTCAACAGCCGCAATTTGCCTTCTCGCATTTATGCTTATCGCGGGCGAGTCGCCTTTCGGATACACGCCGATAACCTATTTATGGATCCTGCTGCTGGCCCTGATCCCGCAACTGATCGGTCACTCCACGTATAACTGGGCATTGGCGCATTTGCCTGCCGCATTCGTTGCAATCACAACACTCGGAGAACCAATCGGTTCGGCAATTCTGGCCTATTTTATTTTGCAGGAAACACCAACTGCCGCGGTACTAACAGGTGGAGCATTGATCCTGATCGGAATCTATCTCGCTTCAAGGAACACAAAATAATATGATTCAACTCCCTTCCCACATTTTTCTCGACAATCTTGCCATCCCATATGAGCGTCATAGTTTTTCTCCTGAAACAGAAAAAGGCGCGGCAAACGTTGCGCGTGTTTTAGGTTTCGCAGAAAGACAGGCTGTTAAAACCTTGATCTTTCAAGTCGGCACTGGCGAGCGGGTGTTGGTCATGCTCGGCGGCGATCAGAACGCCGTCTCCGGCAATCTCAAGAAAGCCATCGGCTCGCGCAACATTCAAATGGCCGCGCCCGAAGTGGTCAAGGAAACCACCGGGTATATCATCGGCTCCATTCCGCCCTTCTGTTGGCAATCAAGTGGATTCCGATCTTTTCTGGAAGCTTCACTGGTCAGCGAACCAATTCTGGGTGTCGGAGCGGGGCAATGGGGCGAAGAGATTATGATTATGCCAGCGGATTTGATTCGAGCCAGCAAGGCAATGGTGGTCAATTTGACAGACAGGGACAAAGCGGTAATTAACGAATAATGCCAATGATATAATTCGCCCACTTATGGAAAACCTGCTCGGACGCCAAACCGCTTATACCGTCCACATTCCTGTTTATGATGGCCCGCTCGACCTATTGCTCAGCCTCATCGAGCGCGCTGAGTTGGATATAACTTCCGTCTCGCTGGCGATGGTCACCGACCAGTATCTCGCCTACATTCACGGGCTCGCACAAATCCGTGCCGAC
>JAKAMM010000313.1 GCA_021812905.1 Chloroflexota bacterium
GATCTCATTTAACGGCGACCAGCCCAAGGTCCCGCCTGAGGCGATTGGTCATTTGGTCGAGATGCTGTTCGAGTCGCAGGAACTTTATCGCGAGACGGGCGGAGTCCACACATCCGCATTGTATGATGGCGAAAAGGTCTTGTTGTCAGCGGAAGACATCGGCAGACACAACACACTCGACAAGATCGCGGGCTTATGCCTGAGGGATGACGTCTGGCCTGAGACAAGAATTTTGATCACGACCGGACGCATCAGTTCAGAAATGCTGCAAAAAGCCGCGCGGCTCTCAGCCCCGATCCTGATCTCGCGCACATCGCCAAGTTCTCTTTCCATTGAAATGGCCGAGCGATATGGAATCACGTTGATCGGTTATGCAAGAACACATCGCTTCAACGTGTATTCAAACTCCCAGCGCATTGGATAAATTGACCGCACCCCTCGTGATTTTTTGTTATACTATTTGTAAACGCATCTTTTCGATAAAGCGGGGTGCGGGCTCCGCCCGCCCAAAACACCCCGTTTCCCCCTTCTTTTTGAGAAGATACTTGTAAACCATCTTTGTCACGAGAGGAGACAGGAACATGGCAACCGTCAAACAATTGATCGATGCAAAAAAGGACGAAACCAATTATTCCATCGCATCTGGTGATACCGTCTTACATGCCTTGCAAATAATGGCCGAGGCGGCTATCGGTTCAGTGCTGGTCACCGAAAAAGACAAGATTGTCGGCATCTTTACCGAAAGCGATTACGCCCGCAAAGGGGAAATCATGGGTCGTATCGCAAAGGAAACGCCGGTCAAAGAACTGATGACAGGCAACATGTACACCGTAACGATGGATACGTCCGTTGAACAGTGCATGGCGCTGATGAAAAAACACCGCATCAGCCACCTGCCCGTCGTCGAACAGGACCAATTGGTAGGCTTGGTCTCGATGACCGATGTAATGCGTTCGGCAGTTTCAGACCGCGAAAGCGAGATCAAAGGGCTGGAGAATTACATCCTGGCTTCCGGTTTCGCAAGCTAGAAATACAATAAACTTTTCAAGTCTTGCAAATGATTGATTTGCAAGACTTTTTATTTATCCTGTCTTAGCCGTGTAATACATTCCAGACTATTTGGTAAAATCACTCGCATGTTTCGCCATCCAACAACTTACACATTTCGCGCCCTCATTGTTATTATTCTTTTCACGCTTTGCATTTCAGCCTGCTCCACCAGCGCGGCCAATACATCGCCATCCCCCACGTACGATCCTTTTGTTCCATTCGGCGGAACGCCTCTGGCAACCGAGCCAAACATGACAGCCTCCCCAGCGCCCACGCGTACTCCTGGCCCGACGCCGACCTTTGCGCCTCTTTTACTGACCCTTCACCCGCGCGACCCCAATGTGCCTTTGTCCACCCCCACGCCGGATGCTCCCCGAACCCTGCCGACGCCGCGTCTGAACGCAAACCAATATGATGTTCAGGCAGGCGACACATTAAACTCGATCGCCCAGCAATACGGCGTCAGCGTGGACGCGTTGATGCAAACGAATAATATTACCGATGCGAACACACTCGCCATCGGACAGCCACTGACCATCCCCGCGCCCGAACCGGGCACGCCCGGCGCCTCCTTCAAGATCATTCCTGATTCAGAACTGGTCTACGGCCCGGCCAGCGCGCAGTTCGATGTGGATGGTTTCATTAAAAAACAGGGCGGCTATCTTGCGGCCTACACACAGGATGTCGGCGCTGAAACCTTGACCGGCGCACAAGTCGTCTTACGGGTTTCACAAGACTATTCAGTCAACCCGCGCTTGTTACTGGCCTTGCTTGAACATCGCAGTAAATGGCTCTCGCAGGCCAATCCGGATGCGGGTACGCTGGATTATCCGCTGGGTTTTATTGAACAAAATCATGTTGGCTTATATCATCAATTGTCATGGGCGGCCAACGAACTCAACCGCGGCTTTTATCTCTGGCGCGCCAACGCGGTCAGCACGTGGGTGCTGACAGACGGCAGCGTCGTGCCGATCAATCCATCCATCAACGCCGGAACGGCAGGTGTGCAAAACCTGTTTTCCAAACTCGATGATCGCGCCGCCTGGGATAACGATGTATTCGCTTTCGGCCTTTTCCAAACTTATTCCTTTTTGTTTGGCAGCCCATTCGATCTGGCGGTCGAACCATTGATTCCCTCCGGGCTGGCTCAGCCGCTCATGCAACTGCCCTTCGAGAGCGGTGTGACCTGGGCCTTTACCGGCGGTCCGCACGCCGGCTGGGACTCCGGCTCGGCCTGGGCCGCACTCGATTTTGCGCCGCTGGATGACATGGGTTGTGCGGTCAGCGCCCAGTGGGAAACCGCGGCCGCTGATGGTTTCATCATCCGCGCCAAAGATGGCGCAGTCATCGAAGACCTGGATGGCGATGGCTATGAACAAACCGGTTGGGATGTGTTGTATATGCACGTTGCTGCACAGGATCGCGTTCGAGCCGGCACATACGTGTATGCCGGTGATCGCATCGGGCATCCATCCTGCGAGGGCGGAATCTCCAACGCCACGCATCTTCACATCGCGCGCAAATACAACGGCGAATGGATCGCGGCCGATGGCGGTTTGCCCTTTAACTTAAGCGGCTGGATTTCCAGCGGCACTGGCACGGAATACGACGGCTACTTAAAGCGCGGCGCATCCACACTCGAGGCCACGGAAGGCATAAGCGAGCTCAATCAAATTTCGCGATAGAAGACATATGGCTGACTCTACCGCCCAAAACACCCCACACCCCGCTTTATTGAAAAGACACAAGGAAAACATATAAAATCAAGGCGTTTTTCCTCCCTTTGTGTGCTTGGTGCCCTTCGTGTTTAAGCTTTTCCCACGAGAAAAGGGAGAGCCTTATTGCTCTCACATTTCAGTTTAATCAACACAGGTATAATTCTCGCGACGGATTCCCAGTGAAACAACTCTTCCCCGTGTTACTCATCGCATCCATAATATTGACTTCCTGCGGACAGTCCTCTTCGCTGTGGGGAACGTATTCCACGCCGACCGCGGAATATTTCATACCGGCGCCGTTCACCCCGAACCCGCCAACGGCCGCCGCGACCGCGACCGTTCCTCCAACGCCAACCAGCACCTTCACCTCCACGCCGACGGTGACGACGCAGCTATCGTCCACGCCGCAAACGCCATCCAAAAAGACGCCCGGCATCGAAGCAACCTTCACGCCGACGTTTAACGTGCCATCCATTTTATATCACTCACAGAGCGGCGACACGCTTCCG
>JAKAMM010000314.1 GCA_021812905.1 Chloroflexota bacterium
CCAAAACACCCCACTTCCCCTTCATTTTGAAAAGATACTTTAATTTATGCCTCTGCCCACCGCAATTTTTCGAGCACACTTTGCAATTCTTTGGGCAGCGGCGCTTCGAACTGGCGCGGCTCTTTTTCGTCTGGCAGGGTGATTTTCAATCTATAGGCGTGCAAAAAATGACGGCCAATTTTGATGGATGGATTTCTGCGGCCATACACTGCATCGCCCACGATCGGACAACCTAGAAACGAGCAATGCAATCTGATCTGATGTGTGCGCCCGGTCAGCGGATGAAACTCAAGCAAAGTATGTTCGGGGAAAGATTCGACCGTCTTATAGTCGCTGGATGATGCGCGGCCTTTAGCTGCGCTGACGATTGCCATCCTTTTTCGGTGACCTGGGTCGCGCCCGATGGCCGCTTCCACCCGCCCCGACGATGTTGGCGGCTTCCCGTCCACCAACGCCAGATACGTTTTTTCGACGGATCGCAAACTGAATTGATCCTGCAACCAGCGATGTGCCTGGTCGTTTTTCGCCAGCACGATCAGGCCGGATGTGTCTTTATCCAACCGGTGCACAACTCCGGGACGTTCCTCCCCACCGATGCCTTCCATTTCCGGATCGTAGCCAAGCACGGCGTGGACAAGTGTGCCCGTGCTATGTCCTGCCGCGGGGTGGACCACCATCCCGGCGGGCTTGTTGACCACGATCAGGTCATCATTCTCGAAAATAATATCAAGCGGAATATCTTCACCGATCAGGGTTGTCGGCGCGCTGGGCGGAATCCGCACTTCGACCAGCGCGCCATGCCCAAGCATCTGCCCGGATTTTTTAGCGGGCGCGCCATTGACTAGAACACAACCATCCTTGACCAAATTTTGCAGTCGAGCACGCGAAAGCCCGGGCAGGCAATCAACCAAATAATGGTCAAGCCGCTCATCGTCCGGTTTTGGGAAGCGGAAAGTCAGAGCTTCATCATTCACTTAAAGACTCTCCATTGTTTTCATTTTCCGGTTCCGTTTTTCGCTCTTTGCCCAAAGCGCCAAGGATCACAATAACTACGGCAATTGAAATTGCAGAATCGGCCAAATTAAAAACGGCAAAATTACCAATCGAAATAAAGTCTGTGACGACGCCTCTTGTCAAGCGGTCGATCAAATTGCCTGCTACTCCGCTCATATAAAGTCCCATTCCAAGCCGCATCGGCCAGTCCCTGGCATCTACACGCGAATAAAGATAAAGGATCACACCAATTACAACGAACGACAGCACAATAAAAACCTGGTTGCTGTTTTGAAATGATCCAAAAGCCGCGCCGCTATTCGCCCAATGAACAATGCGCGCGTATGGGCTGAGCCATGAAAGAAAGCCAGGCAGCCATGCTTGTTGGAATGGAATATTCGTCCGCACCAGCCATTTTGTCCATTGATCGAGAGAGACCATAACCCCTGACAGACTCAGGAGCGTTATGTAATCCCTGATCAGTGTTTCCGTCTTCTCGCTCATTCTTCGCTCTTTTCAGCTTCTCTGCTTGGAACATTTTTCTTGTCGTTTCTTTCTTTGATCCATACGCCGAGCACCAAAACAGCCACACCGACTGAGATCGAAGAATCGGCCACATTGAAAACAGCAAAGTTTCCCACCGAAATAAAATCAGTGACTCTGCCAGCCATCAGGCGGTCGATCAAGTTTCCTGCCGCGCCGCCCAATTGCAAACCCAGGGCGAGGCGCAGCGCCCAGTCACCGGCCTCCACACGCGGATAATAATAAAAGATCGCGATAATAACGATGATCGCCAAGATGGTAAAAACTGTGTTGCCATTTTGGAATGAACCAAAAGCCGCACCGCTATTCGACCAATGAACAATACGCGCGTATGGCATCAACCATAAAAGGGGATCGGGAAGCCATGCTTGTTGAAATGGAATATTCGTCCGCACCAGCCACTTTGTCCATTGATCGAGCGCGATCACTACTCCTGCCAGTCCCAGGAGAATTGCATAATCTCTAAAATACCGGTTCAAAGTTTCACCTCAAAAGAAATTACACGACAAAAACGTGCGCCCTATTGTACCCCACAGCTTTATTCGATAAATACACGCGGCACGCGCGCGCTGATATTCGTCATCACTTCATATTCATTCGTGCCGGCCCATTCAGCCAAATCTTCCGCTGTGATCCTTTCGCCGGACGCAGCCTCACCCAGCAAAATAATTTCGTCGCCGACTTGCGCGTCGTCATCCGCAAGGTTGACCATAAACTGATCCATACAGATGCGCCCCGCTTGCGGATATTTTTTTTCGTTGACGATGACGCGTGCCTGATTGGTCATGCGGCGGAAATAACCGTCGGCATATCCGCACGGGATAGTCACGATTCGCACGGGACTTTCAGCCTGCCACAGCGACCCATAGCTGACCGGCCGCCCGGGCCGCGTGACTTTTGAGAAGGCAACTTGCGAACGCCAGGCCAGCGCAGGTTTGACAACAATGCTGCGCGGAACATCCCGCCCCGGATATACGCCATAAAACATCACGCCCGGACGCACCATATCGAAATAACTTTCAGGCAAATTCAAGACCGCGCCCGAATTTGCCGCGTGACGGATTCGAGGCAGCGGCTCACTTCTCTTTTCATAGATGGAGAGAGCATCCTGAAATCTTTCCAACTGCAATCGCGCGTGAGATAAATCCGGTGATTCCGAGTTTGCAAAGTGGGTAAATATTCCTTCAATCTCAAGATGGCTACACGCCAGAGATTTTTCAATGAATGGTTCGGCCTCATACTCATGAACGCCGATACGTTCCATGCCTGTGTCGATCTTGAGATGAACTTTGAGTTTTGTCTGCGCGGCGCGCGCTGCTTCTTCCGCCGCGGCGAGTAATTCGGGCGAGGACGCTGCCAGCGTCAGGTTGTGCTCGATAAATGACGGAACTTGGTCTGGCAGAGTCCCACCCATCACAAGAATCGGTTTGTCAATGCCGAGTTCACGCAGATGAATGCCCTCCTCCACCAACGCCACGCCAATATAGTCAGCGAACGGTGCAATGAACGGCCCAACACCGTCCACGCCATGGCCATAAGCGTTGGCTTTAAGCACGGCCATCACTTTGGCGGGCGCAACCTGCGCACGGATATTTTCGAGATTTTGTTTCAGGCGGGATAGATTTACTTCCAGATAAGTCGGACGCATAAGTTCTCCATAAAAATAGTTAGACCCTGAAGGTTTGCATAACCTTCAAGGTCTATTTTAGTACAGGTTGGTTTGGGTTAGCGCCATGC
>JAKAMM010000315.1 GCA_021812905.1 Chloroflexota bacterium
AAAGGCTTCGCGGTTCACAAACGCCATTCCAAAGCGCAGAACCGTTGCAAAGACAAATACTGCTACAAAAAGCAGTTTCAGCAAATAATCGCGATTTATGCTCGATTTCAACATTCTTCTATTTCCACTTGCTTCTGACTGACATTTTGCTTATCGGTCGGGCTATTATACTGTAGAGACAAGTACATCGCCCGCGCAAGACATCGAATCCATCACACCCCGATTAGGTTTCTTTCAGATTCTGACGGCTTGGAATACAATTATTGACAATGAAATCAACTCTCGCTACCATCCCACTTGAAAATCTGCTGGAACAACTTCCCGAGGTCTATACCCTCGCCGATAAAGAATTGGTTCAGCGCGCGTACCGTGTGGCTGAAGAAGCCCATCGCGAACAAAAACGTATTTCAGGCGAGCCGTACATCAATCACTGCCTGGCTGTCGCACAAATCCTTGCGGAGTTGCGCGTGCCGCCCGAAGTGCTGGCCGCCGGACTCTTGCACGATACCGTCGAAGATACAACCATCACGCTCGATGATATTCGCGAAGATTTTGGGGATGTTGTCGCCAGCCTTGTAGACGGCGTCACCAAGCTGACCAACCTGCCGCGCGTCTCACGCGACGACCAACACGCCGAAAAAGCCCCTCCACTCAAGCCAGACACACACGACGCGCCTCCCGCTCTCGGACGCCGCCGCCCCGATATGGCGTCTGAGACACTCCGCAAAACCTTTCTTGCCATGGGCGATGATGTGCGTGTGGTGCTCATCAAACTGGCCGACCGCCTGCATAACATGCGGACGCTCGGCCACATGCCCGAAGCAAAACGAAAACGCATCGCACAGCAAACCCTGGAGATCTTTGCGCCACTCGCCAACCGCCTTGGCATCTGGCAGATCAAATGGGAATTGGAAGACCTCGCCTTTCGCTACGTCAACCCGACCAAGTATAAGGAAATCGCTGAACAACTTGCCGAGCGTCGTCCGGATCGCGAAGCCCAGATCCAGTCCATAATCGAAAGCCTCAAAGATTTATTCGAGAAGAACAACATCAACGTTGAAATCAGCGGACGGCCAAAACACATCTATTCGATCCATAAAAAAATGCAGGAAAAAGGCAAGGCGTTTGAATCGGTGCGTGATGTCCGCGCAGTTCGTATCATCGTGCCTGACATAGCGGCGTGTTACACCGCTCTTGGCCTGATCCACAATCGCTGGCGTCCCATACCCGGCGAATTCGACGATTACATCGCCGCCCCAAAAGACAACTTCTATCAATCCTTGCACACCGCTGTCCTTTGGGAAGACGGCAAACCGCTCGAAGTGCAGATCCGCACCCCGGAAATGCACCAGAGCGCGGAATACGGCATCGCTGCGCACTGGCGCTACAAAGAGGGAGCCAAACGCGACAAATCCTACGAACAGCGCATCAACTGGCTTCGCAATATGATGGAGTGGCGCTCGGATGTTAACGACGCCACCGAGTTCGTCGAGTCGATGCGCTCGGATGTCTTTCAGGATCGCGTCTATGTTTTTACGCCGCGCGGCGACATCATTGACCTGCCGGCGGGTTCCACGCCGCTTGACTTTGCCTATCATGTCCATACGGATATTGGGCATCGCTGCCGGGGCGCAAAAATTAACGGGAAACTTGTCCCGCTGTATCATGAGCTAAAAACCGGCGACCAGATCGAAATCCTGACCGCGAAGCGGGGCGGACCCAGCCGGGATTGGCTGAACTCGAATCTGGGATTGGTCAAAACCCAGCGCGCCAAATCCAAGATCCGTGCCTGGTTCAAAAAACAAAATCACGAGCAAAACCTTTCCCAGGGACGCCTTCAACTCGAACGCGAATTCCAACGGCTCGGCATTCCCGAAATCAATTTCGAAAAGATGGCGCGCAACTTGGGCTTCAAATCGCCCGATGAAATGTTCGTGGACATCGGCACCGGCGATCTATCTGCCGGCAAAGTCATCAGCGAGATATCAGAAACGGAAGACAATGCCAACCTGTTGACAGCAGGAGTGCCCACCAACCCAACGGCCATTACCGACGCAGTCAACGTGGTTGGCTTAAAGGGCTTGCTTACAACGATGGGCAAATGCTGCAACCCCGCGCCCGGCGACCAGATCATCGGCTATATCACACGCGGGCGCGGTGCAACCATCCATCGCCAGGATTGCCCGAATGTTTTGCGACTGAGATCAAGCGACCGCGAGCGCATCGTACGCGTGGATTGGGGCACGCAGGTTCACACCTATCCAGTCCCGATCCGCATCAGCGCGTATGACCGTCAAGGGCTGATGGGTGATGTCTCAAATCTCCTCACCAGCGAGGGAGTCAATATCATCGACGTCAAAGTCAGTGTTAATCGCAGTCTGGCCGAATTAAGGCTGATCGTCGAAGTGCAGGATATTGCCCAACTCAGTAGAGTACTCACCAAACTTGAGAACGTTCCCAACGTGACCGAAGCCCACCGTGTCAGCGGATAGGGCTTTGGTTTTCGCAAAATTTGAACAACGAATCGCAAAGAAGCGCATTGGCAACCGGTGGTATAATGCGCCCGCTTTCAAAATGTCGATGCTCAGTGTGCAAGCCGCCCAGGTGCGTATTCACTCCCACTTCAAGCCGGTAGAGACTGAAACTCTATCTCTTGCCCAATGCGCGGGACGTATTCTTGCGGCGGACATTCTCTCCTCCGACCTCCCCTCCTTTGACAATTCGTCCGTGGACGGCTTCGCCGTCAAAGCGCAGGACCTTACGGATACAACATCCGCATCTCCCCGGACCTTGCGCGTGGTCGCCGATATACCAGCCGGTTTCACATCTGACGTCACCATCGCGCACGGACAGGCCGCGCGCATCATGACGGGCGCGCCTTTGCCCAAAGGCGCGGATGCAGTCATCATGGTCGAGGATACAGATTTCAACAACCGTGAAGCTGGCACGCCCGCGCCGAGGGAAGTTCAGGCTTATAAAACTATCCGCGTGGGCGAAAATGTCCGCACACGCGGCATGGACGTCAAGACCGGCCATAAGGTTTTGTTCGCAGGCCACAAGTTGCGCGCTCAAGACCTTGGCCTGCTGGCAATGTTCGGCGCGGCAAATGTCGTCATCTATCGAAAACCGCGCGTGGCGCTGCTTTCAAGCGGCGATGAACTGACGCCGCTCGAAATGCCGTTGGAACCGGGTAAGATCAGAGATTCAAATTCGTACGTTCTTGCTCCCATGATCGTGGATTCCGGTTGCGATATTTTGCCGCTCAGATCGG
>JAKAMM010000014.1 GCA_021812905.1 Chloroflexota bacterium
CGGATAGAAAGTCTGTGCGTCGGATTCCGGCTCGATGCTGGATTCAAGTTCCGCCTCTTTCCGCGCCCTGGACCGGTTGACCGTTATCTTGAATTGCGCGGCGGCTGAATCCAACCAGGCGCGCGCCCGCCCAGCCATCCCACCAGGCATTTCTTGAAGCGGCGATTCAATTTCGAAAGTTGTGAAAGTTGAGGGCGGAGTGACCGCCTCCAGGTGCGTTTCTTCGACAGATGGCTCTACAGTTTCTTCGAAACGAGACGCGTTGGGCGTGAACTCAGCCTGTGCGATGATCAGCCGCGCTTCGGTTGAGACATATTCGTTATCTTTTTTTTTTCTTCTGATCCCGGTCCGGCTTTTGTCGTGGCAGAGGACTTTGCCTTTTTGGGCGCGGATCTCTTCGCGGTAATTGTCTTTCTGTTTGATGAACGCTTTGCCGATTTCGTCGGTCCTCTTGTTGTGGCTGGTTCTTCAACTACAACCGGCGCAGGTTCGGCTGGCAATTCTTCTGTATAGCGCGCCGGCACGAACGCTGGTTCGAGAGCGGCAGGTTGCTCATCAGTTCCGGGTGCGTCAGTGACGGTATTCTCTGTATTTGAGTGACGCATGAAACGGTCGCGCAGACTGGTCAGCAGGTTGGGACGCGCCGGCGCGGGCGAGGAAATGGTCTCTTGAACGGAAGCCGCTGGACGTTCCGCGTCGAGCGGCGTCGAAGCGTCCGGCGAAGAGATGATTGGTTGAGGTTCGGGCGGGCGCGCCATCGGCACGAGTTCATCCGCGTCCAGGCCAAGAAAATCTGCATAGATGCGCAAAAATCCGCGCGCTTGCGCCGCGGAAGGAATGGCGGAAAGATCGTCGCGCTCAAGGGCCTCGAGATTATGCGGTCGAATTCGTGTGACCGCCGAGACTTGCTCGAGGCTGAGGTGTTTTTCCTGGCGGGAACGCCTGAGTTTTTGACCGATGGTTTCAAACATGGCTGGATTATTTTACTGCTTCTTGTTGGAATCAGCGAACCTGAAATAAAATAATACACGATAGCACAACATCACCGGCCCTTTTGAGCCGGTGATTCTCAATTTGTCATTGCGCGCAGGGCAAGTGTGCGAAGCATCCTAAAAGAACCGTGACTTGCTCCTCGCCGAAACAAGAGATGGCTTCGAGATGGAACACCCCTTGCAATGACACTGCCCTATTCGGCTTTTGTTTCTTCGGCAGGAGATTCTTCGATAGGAACTTCTGCGGTCCTTTTCCTGCCGCGTGGCTTTTTGGCTTTTTCTTCCGCTTCGGCTGTTCCGGCCTCTGCGGCTTCGCCTTCGCGATGGACAATGACCTTGACTTCAGGAACCAGATCCATCGTCAGCCTCACGTGAGCCTTGAACTCGCCCAACTCGCGGATCGGCTGCATGTCGATCTGCTGGCGCTTGACTTCGTATTTGGTCTGCTCCACGATGGCGGCGGCTACATCCTGCGTGGTGATCGAGCCATAGAGTTTTCCGGTTTCACCGGCTTTGGCGGCGAAGGTCAGGGTGATACCGTTGACGTGCTCGGCCAGATCCTTGAGTTCGCTATTGAGCTTGGCGCGCTGTACTTCGCCTTGCGAGCGGATCTTCTCAGCAGTTTTCATGGCTCCGGGCGTGGCCAGTAAGGCCAGTTTCTGCGGAATCAGGAAGTTGCGGCCAAATCCATCGGCGACCTTTTTGACATCACCGGCGCGGCCTAATTTGTAAACGTCCTTGATCAATAATACTTTCATTTCGTTCAAGCCCTTTCTGGCTATGGATTTCGTTGTGCGAAGGGTACCACGCTCAACGGGCGGAGATTGTACCAGATGCTTCGGTTCTTGCCAACCACAGCGACAACGGGTAAGATAAAGGCATGGATCGCTGGCCTATCAATCCCCGCCGCATATTTGTTTTTGTGGGCATCCTTGTGCTTATTCTGATGGTCATGGATTTCAATGCGCGTCTCGAAGAATTGGATCGCTTGAAGAAACAGTCACAGGTTGTGAGCGTGCAGGTAACGCAGGGGATACAAACCCAGCTCGCGTTACAAACACAGGCGGCATATGCCACTTCGGACCAGGCCGTGCAGGATTGGGCGTACGGTGAGGGACATTATCACCAGCCCGGTGATCAGCCGGTCGCGCCGGTCGCAAAACCGGGTGTGTCTCCCATCGTCTCGGTTAAGCCAACACCGATCCCCACTCCGATGCCCAACTGGCAAGTCTGGTTGAATCTGTTCTTTGGCGACCAATAACATTCTCCCACTTTTGATTTCAGAACGACTTGCGCTCTTCCCTGATTCGACTCGTGTCCGCAACGATGAATTAACCATCGCGGGACATGATCTCGCCTCTCTCGCCGATTTATACGGGACGCCGTTATATTTATATGACCGCGCCACGCTCGACTCTTCCGCCGCTGAATACAAAGGCGCGTCGAAAGAATATTATCCCGCCGCATCTGACATCACGTATGCAGGCAAGGCCTTTCTCTGCAAGGCCATCGCCGAATGGACACAGACACACAGCTTATATATAGACTGCACCGGCGAAGGCGAGATCGGTATCGCGCTGGCGGGCAACGTACAACGCGAAAAAATATTGGTGCACGGCGTAAATAAATCCATCAGCGATTTACAATCCGCAATTCAGCATTCGAATACGATCGTTGTTGATAATCTTTCTGAGTTATCACGCATCGCGAATCTTCTCATGCCCAACGCCCAACGCCCCACGCTTTGGCTTCGACTGCAACCGGGCATCGCCGTCCACACACATCACGCGTATACGCAGACGGGCCAGCATGACAGCAAATTTGGGATGACGCCCGAGGAAATTCTTCATGCAGTTGAGTTTTGCAGATTAAATAACCTGCCCTTGAATGGCCTCCATTTTCATCAAGGCTCGAACTTCCGTGACCCCGAGCCGTTGATCCCGGCCATTGATCTGGCATTGGATTTGGTAAGACAAATCAGCTTTGCAGGCGACTGGCATTTTTGTCCCGGCGGTGGCTGGGGTGTGGCATATCACGAAGATGAATTACCCAATCCATCCATTGAAAATTATGTGCGCGGCATTGCCGAGGCTGTGGTCGAAGGCTGTCGGCAGCGCGAACTCGATTTGCCGCATTTACATCTTGAGCCTGGCCGAAGCTTGATCGCGCGTGCGGGAGTCGCCATTTATCGCATCGGTTCGATCAAGCGGCGCGGCGAAAAGACCTGGCTGCTGACCGACGGCGGCATGGCGGACAATCCGCGGCATGCGTTATACGGCGCAAAATATTCCTGTTTAACGGTGGCCGGTTTGGGTCGGGAAATGAATGAGCATGTTTCCATCGCCGGGCCGTATTGCGAATCGGGCGATGTGGTCATTGAAAATTTGCCGATGCCAAAAGTCGAAGAGGGCGAGTTGATCGCGATCCCCGTCAGCGGGGCATATCATTTGAGCATGTCGAGCAATTACAACGGGGCACACCGTCCGGCGGTGGTTTGGCTGGAAAAGGGTAAGGCGAAATTGATCGTCCGAAGGGAAACGACCAAGGATTTATTAAGGCGCGACTTAAGCATCCGCGTATAATCTAAAGCAGTTTTACGTTAGGAGAACCATGTTTGCCCTCATCAAAAAACTCCACCTCTACTGGCCGCTCATCAAATCTACGCAGACGGGATTGTTGCTTGCCACAGGCATCGCGGGCTACCTCAGCGTAGGTACGCGCATTGGCCTGTCCACCCTGCTGGGTGTGTCGGCCACGCTCTTCCTCACCATCAGCGGCGAGAGACCCTCGGAGATCTGTTGAGCCGCGATTCAAGTAGTTAGAAATGGGAAGACAATTTTAATGGAGGGCAGCCTTGCGCCGGTCGGCTTCTTACAGCAGAGTCATGGATGCGCCCATTGTTCCAGCGCGGATGGGTCTGCGATATGAATGCAATGGTCTTCCATGCGGATCGCTCCACCGCGTTCCAATTCCCTGAGCGAGCGCGCCACCACCTCACGCACGGTCCCAAGCCGCGCCGCCAGTTGCTCTTGCGTCCAACGCGGAACAGGGCGGCCCTGTGAATCATTCTGTGGCAATTCGCTGATCAAGCGCGCCAGGCGGTGAGTGACCTGGTAAAATGCCATCTCACTGACCTGGTGAACCATGTTACGCAACATTTTTCCAAAATTGACCAGTATTTTTTGAGCAAACTGGGGATGAGCCAACACCAGCCGACGCAAGAATTCGGCTTCAATTACCCACACGCGGCAAGCCTCCAACGCCTCCACATTGACCGGATTCGTTCCGCCGTCAAAGGCCGGCACTTCGGCAAACGTGTCGCCTTCTTGCAGTACACGCACAATATACTGGCGGCCCTGCGGAGAAAGGCGATAAATTTTCGCGCTCCCCTGCTCGATGATGTGCAGTCCATGACACGGATCGCCTTCCCAGAAGAAAGCTTCGCCACGCTGGTACTCGCGCAACTGCGTATGCGCGGCGATTTCTTTCAACAGGTCTTCGGGCAAATCGTTGAAATATTCGTTGCCGTGCAGCGTCTTGATTTTCAACGAAAGGGCGGCTTCAATCTGTCTCATAAACAACATTATATCCCACTCACATTTTGATCCTGCCCTGGTATGCAACCATTCTCAATATGAATCATGTCGTTGCGAAACGGCGCTCTCGAACGTAGTAAGACGTCATCTTTGCTCCAACGGGACCCGGCACGAGGTCCAGATGGATGCGGCTTTTTATCACAAGAAGTGTGACTTTAGTTACAGTCTTTATGTACGCTTGTACTATAATTCACATTATACGCAGTATAAATCTGTGTTCCAAATTCTGAAAGGAGAATGCCATGAAAGACACTATCTTCCTTCTACTCACCGGCCTGCTGGCCGCGTACCTGTGCTGGGTTTTCTACCAGCGCTACACCCAAAGCAAGGCGCTGCCTAACCTGTATTATCTGATGGGTTTTGCAGTGCTTTTGGTTTCGGGGCTGTTGCTGATTTTCCTCGGCCTGGGAATTTTGGCTTCGCCCTACGTGCTGACCGTCGCCAGCCTGATCCCGCTCGGCATTTCCATGGGACTTGCTGAAGAGTATTTCCCCGCCTGGAAGAAGTATTTCAAGTGGTTCGCGATGATCGGCTTCCTGGCGATTGCTGTGACCAGCATCGGCGGCATGGACACACTCAAGAAGGTCGCCGTTCCGCTCTTCCACGGCGTGGCGGGACTCGTGATCTTCCTCGGCCCATTCTTTGCCAAGGGCGCTCCGAAGGGTTTCTGGTGGGTCGGCATCGGCGGCGTTTTGATCGGCCTAGGCGGCATCGCGCTGGCGTTCATCTCGGTCGGCGCGCAGTTGCTGTTCTTCAGCCCTGAGTTCGTCATGCTGATTTTGACTCCTCTGCTCTTCCTGATGTCTGGCGCGTTCGCGTTGGGCTTCACGAAGAAGGGTTAGTATTTTCACCATTGAGGCACCAAGATTTTTGAACCGCGAAGCACGCTAAGGTCGCAAAGAAAACCTTTTTAATCTTCGCGTTCTTTGCGGTCTTCGCGGTTAATTTTTCTGTGTCTCATGCACTCGAAAACCTGTAATCATTTTTTGTTTTTTGGAGGCATCCAAATGCAATTCGTCAAAGACAGATTTAACTACCTCTTCGGCTCGACCAAGGGACTGATCCTGGTGGCGATTGCCATGATCGGCATCGTCACTGCCATCTGGGGCATGTTGTCGGGTCCCATGGCTGAGATGGGCGTGCGCGAGATCGTGATCAAACTCCTGCGCATGGATATCGTCCAAGCCGAACGCGAAGGACGCATCATCATCCTGTATCACTCGATTGCCATGGCCGTCATCGCCATCGAGACCTACATGATCACGAGCCTGTTGAAGATGAGAGCCTTCTTCAAGACGGCTATCAATGCCGCCATCACGGTCGGCTACATGCTGACAATGATCTTCGGCATGGGTTTTGCCTACTTCGGCCACAACTGGGCATTCCACGGGCTTTACATCGTCGGCCTGTCGTTGATCTTCTTCGCGGGCGTGATGCTCATCATTGCCCTCTGGCCGTGGAACCCCGAAACCTACATCACCGACAAAGACTATGCCCACACCAAAAAAGGTGTGAATATGGAACGCGTGGCCTTCTTCGCCACCGCCGTCACCACGGTCATTTCTGCGTTCTTCGGCGCCATCCCAGGTTCGTATTATGGTCACGGCTTCGAGACCTTCCTCGCCGAGAACATCATCCGCTACCCCGAAAAGACTACGATGGAATACTCCATCATCGGCCACCTGCACATCATGCTGGCGCTGATTGCCATCATGATCACGCTCATCATTGGCCGCTGGTTTAATTTCAAAGGCATTTTGCACAAGTTTGCCATGCCGCTGATGATCCTCGGCACCATTGTGCTCAACCTCGGTGTGTGGGGCGTAGTCACTCCGCTTGAACCTGTGGCGCACATGATTATCTACGTCGGCGCGACGCCGTCCATGTTTGCGGCGCTGCTCCTGCTCATCTGGAGTTGGGGCAAACTTATCCGCGAAGGCACAGCCCACATCCAAAAGCCCAACTTCGGACAGAAGATCGGCGCGCTCCTGCGCGACCCGCTCAAGTTTGGCCCCACCTGGCAGATGCTGTTCATGAACTTCACCACCAGCGGAATCGGCATCTTCATGGCGATCCGCCTTGAACAAATCTTCCGCGTGTGGCCTGCCCGTGAGGAGCGCATTGAATTGACAGGACACTGGCACGCGCTTTCGGCCATCATCGCCACCATCATCCTGTTCTACTACGGCGACATGATCGGCCTCAAAGGCAAGATCCGCCAGGTATACGGCTGGGGCATCCTCATCCTTTCAGACATCGCCCTGGCCGCCGTCACGGTCTTCGAGATGAAACGCCTCTTCATCACCGAAGCCGTCCAACAGCCGCTGGTCAATGGACTCATGTACGCCATAGACTTCGGCCTCGGCATGTTGCTGGTCATCCTTGCTGCGTTGCTGGTGTATCGCTTGACAGATCTATTCAAAAACAAAGGACGCTGGATCGAAGAACTTGACCACGAACTCGCGCAAGAGGTGGACAAATGAAACGCCTCATCAATATTATGTCATTGCGAGCGTTCTTCCCTGGCACCGCCCGCCAGGGCAGGTGTGCGAAGCAATCCCCTGTTACTCAAGGAGACTGCTTCGTTCCTCGCAGTGACACTACGAAGAGGAGATTGCTTCGGGCTGTCGCCCTCGCGATGACATTCATTTTACTGGCCTCGTGCGCCCCTGTAAATTTGAACGCTCCGATCCCCACCTTCGACACGGGCGTGGACCCGAACGCGTGGACGCAAATCCCTGCGGGTGAATTCCATTTCGGCCAGCAGGATGACATCAAAACCACCGATGCCTACGAGATCATGATCACGGATGTCACCGTCAGCCAGTACACAGCCTTTTTGACGGCGGCCCTGTCCAACGGTCAGGTAAAGATCGGCGAGTTCAAAGGTCAAAAAGCCATCGTTGGTTACTATCCTGGAGATGTCTTTCACGGCGTGAAGCACGAAGAAGAGATCAAAGCGGGCGATTGGATATTCATCCCGTTGGACGATCCCGCCTCGCGCTTCACCTTTGACGGCACAACCTTCACTCCTATGCCTGGCTACGAAAACCACCCGATGGCGATGGTCACCTGGTTCGGCGCGTGGGCTTACTGCGGCTCCGTGAATGGACGCCTGCCCACCGAAATGGAATGGGAAAAAGCCGCGCGCGGCACAGACAAGCGTCCCTTCCCGTGGGGCGATGATATTGCTCGTAACAACGCCAACTTCTACGCATCGCGCGACCCGTTTGAAAACATGAGTTCCTTCGGCTCGCGCACAAGTCCAGTCGGCTTCTACAACGGACAGAAATACGGCGACTACCAGACACTCAACTCTGCTTCGCCCTACGGCCTCTACGACATGGCAGGCAACGTCTGGCAATGGACGGGTAACGTCTACGAAGGCATGCACTACCGCTTCATGCGCGGCGGCTCAAAAGACACCTACGACATGGACTTGCGCGTGTGGGTTCGCAACAACGCCACGCCCACTTACTTCAGCCCAGGCGTTGGGTTCAGGTGTGTAAGGTAAAATAGAAAGCAGAGAGCAGTGAATACTAAACCAATCTCTAATCATCTACTCTCTGGTTTTAGGAGTATGAGATGAAAATCTTCATCGCCAAATTCCGCCTCTACTGGCCGCTCATCAAATCATCACAGACCAGCTTACTCTTACTGACAGGCGTCGCTGGTTTCCTCAGCGCAGGCACGCACATTGGATTGCTGACCTTGCTGGGCCTATCCGGCAGTCTCTTCCTCGCCATCAGCGGCTCGACCATCCTGAACATGTGGTACGACCACGACATTGACGCGAAGATGAAGCGCACGCACAAACGTCCCGCCGCCTCGGGTCAGTTGAGCCGCACCGAAGTCTTCTGGGTCGGCATGATCGTCTCTTTGCTCGGCGTGGGCGGCGCGCTGGTGATTGCTCCACTGTACGGCCTGGTCGTGTTCGCAGGCTGGTTCTTCGATGTGATTGTGTACACTCTCTGGCTCAAACGCCACACCGCCTGGAGCATCGTATGGGGCGGCATCTCAGGCGCCATGCCGATTCTTTCTGGGCGCGTACTCGCGACGGGACACATTGACCTGGTTGGCATCCTGCTTGCGCTCGCCATTCTCTTCTGGATCCCGACTCACACGCTGACCTTCTCCATCAAATTCCGCGAAGACTATGCCAAGGCGGGCGTGCCAACCTTCCCCTCGACCTATGGCGACACCTTCACCCGCGCGGCGATTGCGATCTCGTCCGTACTGGCAGCGATCTCCATCGGCTGGGCCAGCGTGGATATCGGCATCAGCGCGGGCTACTTGCGTCTCATCGCCGTGCTCACGGCGGGACTACTCCTGCTGGCCTTCGCCACCTTCCGAGTTCAATCCGAGCGCGTCAACTTTGGCTTGTTCAAGTACGCCTCGCTCTACATGCTGTCGGCGATGATCATCCTCGCCATGAAAGCATTCTAACCATGAAAATGACCATGCTCGACCGCATCCTTTTGCTCGTTACTGGCCTGCTTGCTGCGTATCAAATTGTCATCGGCATAGACAAGCTCTCCACCACGCCAATCATCGCCTACACCATCGCCTTTGGCGTTCTGCTCGTGGCAGGACTCCTGCTCATCATCCTCGGCTTTGAAGTTCTGGATAGTCCCATCGTGGTTATCGTTTCGACGATCATTCCGTTGTCACTTTCGCTGGGACTCGTCTGGGAACACTCCGCCTCTTTTCGGACCCCGTACCTGGTCTTTGCCATTTTGGGTTTCCTGGCTGTGACTCTGACCCGCTCAATCCCCACCCCGGGCAAAATCCCCACCATCGTGCTGGCCCTCGTCCACGGCGTGGCAGGCATAACCATCTTTCTGTTGCCCATCATCATCTCCATGCAGGGACGGATGAAACCGGCATTTACCCTCGTAGGCCTCGGCGGCGCGTTGATCGGTATCGGCGGTCTTCTACTCGCGTTCCTGAAAGCAGGCAAGCCCATCCTATCGAGAGAAACCATCTTCAAAGTTCTGCCAGGGCTACTCCTGCTGATGACAATCTGTTTCGTGGCCGGATTCAAGTTTGGATAAAGACTCGATATGACGGCGACCCAGCTTGAAGTGCGGGCAGAGGCACACATAAAAATCGGATGCACTTTGAAGCGCATCCGATTTTATTATTTCCAGAGTTGTCGCGTCAGGTCAATCACTCGTTGATGTTGAGCGGGTGTCAAATCCACAAAAGGGGAATTTTTATCCGTCGTGTCCCGGTTTTCCACGATCAAAACTTTTGCATCTTCGCTAAATGTGTGGGAATGCCATGCGCCGCGCTTGACGTTATAAAGTTGAAAGGGCCGCATATCCGCTGCGTGTACTTGGGTGACTGCATCACCGCCCTCGCCGAGAAAAAGAATACAGCGCCCGGCCAGCAAAACAAAGACTTCATCAGTCTCGGTGTGTTTTTGCATACGGTCGATCTTTTCAGACAGAAGCTCGGACGTGTAATTCATCAAAGCCACACGCCACGACTGGTAATCAATCAAAGATTTGTAATCGGATCCATCATGCTCGCGAACTTCGAGAAGAGATGCTGGAATATTACTCATAATAGTTTCCTAATTCGCTGATCATTTTTACGGGCGTTGCACAATCCATGTTTCAAGTTCGGATATTGGTGATACGCAGCCCGTTTCATCAAAATGTTCCACTGGCGCTTTATATGTCAAATGTTCTTTAATCGCTTTGTTGGCCGGTTCAACCAGTTCCAACAGTTTCGGCTCTAACTGCGTGTTTTTTGACTCGCATCCTTCCTCCGCCTTCCTGTCGTTGCCGACCCACTGGCAAGGCAGAGAGTTGATCCTGCAATTCTGCTTCACCGCATCGTATCGTTTTTTCACCCAGACCCGTGATCAGTGCCAGTTGGCGGTCACTGGGACTATCTGCATCTTCTGATATGGTTGCAACATACCAGCGTCTTTGCGGCTCATTCAGGCAACTCAAAAACAGTTGATTCTTTGGTGGCTTTTCATGATTTCCGCATCCAGACTTGGTTTACAAGTCTCACACTCACATTGGTGCATGTTTGGCTCTATGCTCACGATTCAATTCCTGTTCACCAAGTATAGCCGATGTGAGGGAATTCATCATCTTATGAAACCTAACGCAGAATTAACCGCCAAGACACGGAGAACGCCAAGATTTATCAAATGACGCCAAAAAAACTTGGCGACTTGGCGGTGAAAGTACACGATTTTGCGAGAGTACTATAAATGATCGTTTCGGAAAAATGGTATTATTGGCCGCGACTTTTATCTCGCCGCCGCATCCACCGGACTTGCGACCAGCACCAAGGTAATCGGTCTTTTCTTTTTCCTTGCCATTCCTACCTACTTGCTCGTCGGAATTGTTCACAAACGAATTACGTGACGCACAGCATTTGTCTATGGTGCTGCTTTCGTCAGCATCATGAATGCCACGATTTTGATCAGCAACCCGTTCTTATTCTTCCCGAGCCAGTTTGTGCGCATGGTCCGCATCATGACTCAGCAATCCGCGGCCATGTCCTCCGGCTGGACTCTGACCAAGGCAAAAGGTCCCGCTTCATGGCTTCCGATCATCAATCAATTCTACGGTCAACTGATTTTTATCGCGCTGGCTTTCATTGCGCTGGCGCTTGGCATTTGGCGCGGCGCCAACAAAACACTTCATCCACTGATCGCGGCGTGGGCCATTCCATTTGGCTTGTACATGCTGTTCGCCATTGCGATCAAATCAACTCATTTCTTTTTACCGATCCTTCTTCCTGTATATGGGAGTTTAGTTGTGCTGCTTGAATTCCCGCCGTTTGTTTCTGAAAAACCACGTCCTTTCATTCCGTGGCTTTGGGGTGGACTGGTCATTGCGTTGATCACCTATCAATTTGTGGTCTACATCAATCAAGATATTGCGTTATATCGCAATGTGTTGGGACGTGAAGACACGGAACAATCTCTGGTTTTTTATCATATTATCGAACGCAATTATCTCCCGCTCATCAAATCTGCTGAGCCGCTGACTGTTTTTCGCGATGTGCGTATGTATTTTCCCGATACGCCAAAATGGGTCATTCGCAGTTACTGGAAAAGCAACTACACGATCATTGATGAGGTTCATCCCGATCTGATCGTCCTATGGTCACAACGAATTCGGGATTACACACAGCAGGGAGCGTTGGGGAGTGCGGTCGATCTGGTTTCATTTCAAGATATGTACCAATTCTATATTGACGCAGACAAAGGTCAGTTACGCGGCTATCACCTGATCTATCGCAACGAAGAGGGATTGTTCTTCATCAGTGACGCGCTCTATCAACAGTTCTTTAAGTAGAGTGTGCACTGTCAACGCACACACTCCACATCATTTATTGAATATTTCCCACCAGCCCCAACTCAGGCGCAATGCGCCGCATGGCGGTGATGACGTTGCCAACATGCTCCCATAATTCAACGCCGAAATCCTGCGCAGCTTCAGCCATCTCTGCGCGGTTGGTGCCCGCGGCAAAAGCTTTGTCCTTCCATTTCTTTTTAACGGAAGACGGTTCGAGGTCCAGCAGGGAGCGGGATGGACGAACCAGCGCGACCGCAGTCACGAGTCCGGTGATCTCATCGCAGGCCATCAAGGCTTTGCGCCGCAGCGTGTCGCGCGGCACGCCGGTATCCACGCCGTGACTCAAAATATCCTGAATAATATCTTCGGGGATGCCGCGCTGGCGTAAAATCGGCGCGCCTTTGACCGGATGCTCTTCGAGTGTGGGATGAATCTCCCAATCGAAATCATGGATGAGGCCAAGCTGTCCCCAGGCTTCGACGTCTTCGCTGAATTTCCCGGCATAAAAGCGCATGGATGTTTCAACGCATAGCATGTGTTTGATGAGACCTTCGTTCTTAACAAACTCACCGACAAGAGCCAGGGATTCTGCGCGGTTCATTTCTTCTCCTTTGTGTTTATGTTACTGCGAGGGATGTTCTTTTCCAGAAGCAGTCTCCCACAATAAATAGAGATTTTCGCCGCTGGTCTCGATACGCTGGCTTCGACAGGCTCAACCCAAGTCTCTACTCGACCACCAGCGGCTCGCAACATAATTGGGATCAAGAGCTTTTTGGAAAGATCGGTTCAGGATTGCCAAGCACGGGCAAAGGTCTTTCGATGTAGACATCCCACAGCGCGCCGACGGTTGCAAATTGCTCGCGAATATTCCAGGCGGCCAACGACAACTTGCGATAGGCAATATTGTTCGCTTCCACGCCCGTAGCCTGCAAGCCAAGCGCGTTGCATAGAAAGAGCGCGCGCGGCAGATGAAATCCCTGGGTTACGAGAAGGGCTGAGTCCACGCCGAAGATGGCTTTGGCGCGATAGCAGGAATCGTATGTGCGGCGGCCGGCATAATCGAGCACGATGGCGTTTTCCGGCACACCGAGGCTGATGGCGTAATCACGCATAGCGCCGGGTTCGTTGTAGTTCACATAACTATTGTCGCCGCTCATCAATAATTTTTGGACCTTGCCTGCGAAATAAAGTTGCGCGGCAGTATCGACGCGGTCACGCAAAATGGCAGTCGGATAGCCGTCACGCGTCAGACCCGCCCCGAAAACGATGGCAACGCGTTCGGTCGGGGCGGTGTCCGGCGAGTAGATGCGTGTCCAGCTATAAACATTAGTGATCAAGCGCGGCAGGAAGAAAATGAGCAACCCAACTGCAACGGAAGCAAGCAACAACTTACGGATGAATTTCCAGATCCTTTTTAACATTCCCCCGATTCTACCAATAAAACAATCGGACGAGCGGCGGCACGCCTTTGTTTATCGGTGATTGGCACAAGGTCGACGTGCGAAGCGCTGAGGAATCGAAACCAGCGCTGGCCCTTGCGTCCGGCCCGTTCGTGATTGTTGTCTGGCGCGGCAACCGTAGGTAGGATGGCAATTGGAGCATAAAGCCCTCCAGCCAACTCGATGGCGCACAAGTCCGTCTCGGATATTTGTCCGCCAAATTCCGCTCCGCCTTCAAGCAGGATATACATCGCACCTTACAGTCATGCAAGACTCGGAGGATGATAGAATCATAATCGTTACAATCAGTTTATCTCTGAAGCAAGCAGGCTCGGAGAAATCAAGAGAAAGGAGAATATGCCATGCTGTTCGCACCTGAAGAAAGAGGCCAGGGCCTGGTCGAATATGCTTTAATTCTTGTTTTTGTTGCCATCGTTGTTATCGCGGCCCTGTTGATTCTTGGCCCGGTCATCGGCAACTCGTTCAGCACACTCAACAACAGTCTCAAAAACGTCTGACAATTTCCAATCAAGGTAAAGGTTCCATCAAGGTATGAACGTTGATGGAACCTTTTTTTGTTCGCTTCTTTCTGCTTGTACCCACATCTCTTTGCCATCGGTCGTGATTTCTATCCAGCCATTCTGGTCGGTACGAAGCAGGGAACGTTCCGCCAGCGCATCGAGGGTTTCCTGATTGGGTAAACCATCTTTGTCGTCTGCCGCGACACTGAGCACAGTCATCTGCGGGTTCAGGTTGTCGATCCAATCCACGGGGGACAACGGAGCATAACCGCTCTGAGACAAAGACAACACTGTCGTGGAGCCAACGGCATTTCCATATTCCAGTTGGTTGAGCGTGTCAAAATTTTCTCCAATCGGAAGCAGGGCACGGAAGCCGTTCCATTCGATCAGCAGGGTGGCGCCGAGCGGTGAAACGGAAAGAACTTTGAGCGTCGCTCCCTGGCCGAGATCGAGCGCCTGGCCTTGTGCGGCCTGCGTGACTGGAATGGAATGATCGGTCAGCCATTTATCCAGATCTCGTGAAGCGAACGAGGCTTGCTGGTTTCCACTCCACAACACATTTTTGGGCGGATAGCGGTCAAGCAGACGCGGCAGGGAGACGAGTTGGTTGTCGTTGGTGGATGCGACGATCAGCCAATCGAGACTACGGTCAATAGGCGAGACTCTGCGTCCCAGCGCGTCGGATAGGGACGACAAGGATGGGCCGCCGTTAATGAGGATATGTCTGCCTGCTGGCGTTTCGATCAAGAC
>JAKAMM010000316.1 GCA_021812905.1 Chloroflexota bacterium
AGCAGATTACACACGTGTGCCTGCTGCACAGTGCAGGCAGATTGGAAAAATCTGCGGAATCTATGTAATCTGTGGATAAAGGTATCCGAGAATGAAAATTGATCTCAACTGTGACATGGGTGAAAGTTTCGGACAATACAAGCTTGGCAACGATGAAGGGGTCATGCCGTTCATCACCTCCGCCAATATTGCCTGTGGACTGCACGCGGGCGATCCGCTCGTCATGCAAGAAACGATTCGGCTTGCAAGACAAAATAATGTCGCCATCGGCGCGCATCCAGGCTGGCCGGACTTGCAGGGCTTTGGCCGGCGTGAGATGAATCTTTCCGCCGACGAAGTTGAAGCTTTTGTTTTATATCAAGTTGGTGCGTTGGCCGCGTTTGCAAAGTCTGAAGGCGTTGAACTGCGCCACGTCAAACCACACGGGGCGCTTTATAATCAGGCCGCCAGGGATAAAAACCTGGCCGACGCAATTGCGCGCGCTGTCAACAGTTTCGACAAAAATTTGATTTTGGTCGGCTTGGCTGGTTCGGCTTTGATCCAATCTGGTCTCGACTTCGGCCTGCGCGTCGCCAACGAAGCGTTTCCCGACCGCAGATATAATTCCGACGGTACACTGGTCTCGCGTAAACAGCCGAAGGCTATCATTGAATCGCCGGACGAAGTTGCCTCACATGCGGTGACACTTGCAAAGGATGGAATTGACTTTTCCGGTCAGCGCGTGAAAGTGGATACGTTATGTTTGCACGGTGATAATGTTCATGCTGTGGAAAATGCGCGCCTCATCCGCGCCGCACTGGAAAAAGAAAATATTCAAGTCCTCTCTTTCTCATCATGAAAATTGCAGTTATCACGAACTCCCTTATCCCGTCACTGACGGCCAACTCCATTCAAGCCATGAAAGTCTGCGATGCGCTCACAGAACTCGGCCACGATTTGCGCGTGCTCGCGCCCGCTGGAGAAAAATTTGCCGTATGGGATAAGCTTGCGACTCATTACGGCCTGAGCCATGAATTTCGCATGGAATGGCTGCCGTCGTTTCGACCGCTTAAGCGGCTCGATTTTATATGGTATGCTCAGTCCGCTGCGCGAAAATTCAAAGCCAATTTGATCTATACCTGGCTTCCACAATCGGCCGCACTCGGATTGTGGAGCGGCTATCCGGTTATCCTTGAAATGCACGCCGATGTGACCGGACGATTTGGTCCGTGGTGGCTGCGCCAGTTTTGGATAAGCCGCGGGCACAAGCGGATGCTGGTCACGACCCGGGCGTTGGCAACGACCCTCGAAAAGTCCACCCGCCTCATCTTCCCAGACGATACGGTGCAGGTGGCCCCGAATGGCGCGAACCTCGACCGATACGCGAATCTGCCAAGTCCCGTCGAAGCGCGTCGTCAATTAAATTTGAAAGCTGGTTTGACCGTTGGTTTTACCGGACATTTTTATGCAGGCCGCGGCATGGATTTGCTCTTCGAACTGGCACGCGCTTTGCCGGGCGCAAATTTTTTGTGGGCGGGCGGCACGCCGGATGCGGTCGAAGAATGGCGCGCGAAGTTAAATGCTGCGCGCGCCTCGAACGTGACTTTGACCGGCTTCATTGAAAATTCGCGCCTGCCGCTCTATCAAGCCGCCGCCGATATTTTGCTTATGCCGTACGGCCGCACCATCTCTGCCAGCAGTGGACAAAATATTGCCGAGGTGATCAACCCAATGAAGATGTTCGATTACATGGCTGCCGGGCGCGCAATTGTTACCGCCGACTTGCCCGTCATTCGCGAAGTGCTCGACGAATCGTGCGCGGTTTTTTGCGAGCCGGGAAATGTCGATGCGTGGACGGCGGCGATCAAAAAATTATTGGCTGATGAAAATCAACGCGCGGTACTTTCGATGAATGCGCGCAAAACGATCAAAAAATATACATGGCATGCGCGTGCGCAACGCGCAGTGGAAAACTTTTCATGAAAAAATATTCTTTGCTGATGCTTCCAGCGCCGTCCTCGGCGTTGAGCCTTGACGCCGAGGACGGCGCCAAGAGCGGGAAGAAAATATGAAAAAATATTTCATTTCAAACGACTTTATTTTTACAATTCCATCTTCGTTAATTCTCGGGGTCATTTTGGCAGGCGTGCAACAAGGTGGAAACTTTTTGTTTGCCTGGCTCGGCTTTTTTGCGTTAATGTTGATCGGAGTCACCGCGTTGGTCATCGCATGGCGATGGGCTGGCGCCGGAAAAACTTTGGCGTGGATGGTCGGCCTGGCGCTTGTTCTGCGGCTCGCGTCCGGCCTTGCAGTTTACATCGCGCTGCCGATCAATGGTAATCCCGCGGCGGACGACAAGGCCGGTTTCGTTTTCACCGACGCGCATCGCCGCGACGATCAGGCCTGGCAGTTGGCGAGTTCCGGGCAATCTCTCGCGGCGGCTTTCGATAAGACATATTACACTGACCAATACGGCGGCCTGCTGGCGTTCAGTGCGCTGACGTATAAGATTTTTTCGCCGGACTTCCATCGCCCGTTGATAATTCTCCTCCTGGCGGCTTTGACCGCGGCTTTGGGCGTTCCCTTCTTTTACAAATCTACGCGTCTTCTCTGGGACGATAGGCTGGCGGCTGTTTCTTCGTGGTTCTTCGTGCTCTATCCGGAATCGGTGCTGACGGGCGGCGCGCAGATGCGCGAGCCATTCCTATTAACGTTTATCGCGATGGCCTTTTGGGGCTTTGCCAACTTTTTGAAACAGGAAGGTGGCGGCGAAAAAAATAAAAATATCTGGTTGTGGCTTGGCATTGGAACCGTCGGCATGTTGCTGGTTTCACCGGCCATGGCGCTGGCGTTGATCATTTTGTTCGGCGGGTGGCTGTGGTTGAGGGGAGATAAAAACCGTTTGCCGTGGCAGGTTTGGGCGGCGGTGGGAGGCGTGTTCGTCGTCGGAGTGTTGCTTCTGGTTTATAGTCTGAGTCGTCAGACTGATTTTGGCGGCGGGTCGCCGACCAACATTACTCTAAATTTGATACGTAATTCAGTGAAATGGGTGGTCTATCAACTGGAAAGCGGATCGGGGCAGGTTCAAAACATCTTTTCTAAAATGAGCCCACTTACACAGTTCTTTTTTGTCATAGTCTACGGAATTGTTCAACCGGTTTTACCGCCCGCGTTCTTTGCGCCAACTACTTTTACATGGCACGTCATTTCTGTTTTCCGCGCGGCGGGTTGGTATGTGGTCCTGCCGCTTCTGATTTACGCTCCGTTCGCGGCGTGGAAGTC
>JAKAMM010000317.1 GCA_021812905.1 Chloroflexota bacterium
AGCGGGGTGTGGGGTGTTTTGGGCGGGCTTCGCCCGCCCAAAACACCCCACTTCCCCCTTCTTTTTGAGAAGATACAATTTTCCATCGAATAAAACCGTCAATACAAACAACAACCATGCGATCAGAATATAAGCAGCGATATACAATAAAACGCCGACTCCCCAGGGCGTGCTGAATTTTCTTGCCATGACAATTTGCTTGGGAGCATCCGGGGAAAGCTCGAAGACGCTGCGGGACTGGTCCCAGTAAATGGTCAAGGTGCCGCTTGCGGCCGGGGCTTGAAGCGTCAAGAGCATGGACGCCGAGGCTGTGCCCACCCATTGAAGCGCAGCGCTCATTCCGGGGTCAAGGCTGAATGTGTCTCCTGTGGATTTCCATATCCCGACCACCCTGAAGGAGCGCGCATCCAAAACATCCTTGTCGATCTGCAGGCGAACAGCGGACTTTGAAAAATCAAGCGGATGTGAATTGGCGTTGACATCATACTGCACAGCCACGTCTGTCCATTGCCGCAAGAGAGGGTTGATCGGATAAACGGGCGTTGCATAAAACAACGGCAGAAATAACAGGGGCAGAAGAATGCAAAGACTGACAATATAAGGTTTGCGAGCGACAGCGGTCGTCAGTCTTTCTTTTAAGTAATGGAGGGTAAAAAAATAGTTTGCAGCTGTAAATGCAAGGAACAGAACAAAAACAAAGGCTAACCTGCTCAGGCTGATGACAGGCGTTTGAAGGAATAAAACGTAGACGCCGAACGATGCGCCAAGTCCGACAAGAACGCTCGATACGATGGATATTCTTCGCAAGAAATTGCTCCCGCGATAACTTGAATTTTCGATCAACCTTTGTCTTCTTCTTTTTTCAAGATCATCACGCGGTATGACTCCGAAAATTCGATGCCCTGGTCTTTGCCCTCTTCCCTGGCCCACTCGCGCATCCATTTATCCACATCGTGTGTGTCGCCCTGGCTGACATGTTTCTTCAACGCCTCGATCTTTATGTCGATGGTTTCGCGGATGTCCACCCACGTATCGGGCTTTTCATTCCCGTGGATGTATAACCGTTTAACTTCATGCGGTTCGAACCCCGCCGATAACAGCTCCGGGAAAATGAGCCGCGTTCCCGCTGACGGGAAGACCGCGTAGGTCGCAGCTTCGGCCGCGGCGCGGTGATCGGGATGGTTGATGTATTCGTTGCCATAGAACCATCCGCTTGGATCGCCGGTCACGACCACATCCGGCTTGTATTGGCGGATGAGACGCGTCAGGTCTTTGCGGAGTTCGAGCGTGGCGACCAGCTCACCGTCGGGGTAACGCAGGAAGACCGTTTGCTGGATCCCAAGCACTTTATTGGCGGCCAGTTGTTCGTCCTCGCGCAGTTGCGCCAGCTTGGGCTTGTAGTCGGCATTATGCTCAATGCTGTTCGAGCCTGAGTCGCCGCTGGTGATGAGCACGGAAACGATCTGACAGCCTGCCTTGGCCCATTTGGCAAGCGTGCCGGCAACGGTAAAATCCTGATCGTCAGGATGGGCTTGAATGCTCATTGCTTGTTTTGGGGTATATTCTTTTTCGGTTGGCATGAGGCTGATTTTACCCGCCTCGCCTTTGGAGTACAATAACAAAAACTTCATTTGGAGAATATCCATGACCATTGTTCTCGACGGTTCATCCCTCACTGTTGAAAAACTTGTTGCAATTGCTCGAAATAATGAGAAGGTGGAGCTTGCCCCCGCCGCGTTTGAGCGCATCAAGGTTTGCCGCGCCATGCTGGAAGACAAACTCGCCAAGAAAGAAATTATGTATGGCACCAACACCGGCATCGGCGAGTTCTCGGAAAAGATTCTCACCGATAAGCAGGTGAAGGAATTTCAGAAATATTTAATCTATAACCACGCCGCTGGCATTGGCGACCCCGCGCCGATCGAGCATGTGCGCGCCGCTCTGGCAGGACGTATCAACGTCCACGCGCATGGAAATTCCGGCTGCCGGCCGGAGATCACGTTGACGTATGTCGAGATGTTGAACAAGGGCGTGACCCCGGTCGTTTGTCAGAAAGGGTCGGTGGGTGCAAGCGGCGATCTTGCCCCGATGGCGCAGGCCGCGCTTTTGCTGATGGGCGAAGGCGAAGCTTTCTATAACCCCGATGGAACTGGGGCAGGCGGCGAGCGGCTACCAGGTCAGGAAGCGATGCGGCGGGCCGGGATAACGGTGCCCGGCTTGCAGGCGCGCGATGGCCTGGCCGCCATCAACGGGTCAAATTTATTGACCGCCATGTCGGCGTTGCACATCTACGACATGGAAAGATTTCTTAAGCAAGCCGAGATTGCGGCGGCCATGTCCATCGAAGCGTTGCTCGGCAACATGAAACCGTACAACACCAAACTGCATGAGTTGCGCGGCTTCAAGGGCGCGGTCATGTCCGCACAAAATATTATGAAGGTTGTCGAAGGTTCGGACCTGACGACGGGCAGGATGAAAACCAAAGTTCAGGATGCCTATTCGATGCGTTCGACGCCGCAAGTGATCGGTGCAGCGCGCGATGCGATCGCGTATGCGCGCTCACAGGTTGAGATCGAGTTGAATGGTGTCGGCGATAATCCGATCTTCGTGCCGGAAATGAATCTGACGCTGACCGGCGCGAACTTTCAGGGCTCGCCGGTTTCCTTGCCGATGGATATGGCGGGCATCGCCATCACGATGGTCTCTGTTTTATCGGAGCGCCGACTTAACCGATTGACGAACCCGGCTCTTTCCCAGGGACTGCCGGACTTTCTCGCCCACAGCCCAGGCTTTTACTCCGGCCTGATGCTTTCGCAATACACCGCCGACCATTTAATCGTGGAGCAAAGGATTTTATCCGCGCCTGCCAGCATTCAGTCCATCCCGGCCGCGGCCGATCAGGAAGACTTCGTTTCGATGGGCATGAACACCGCCCTCAAGAACGGACAGATTTTAGATAACGCTTACGGCGTTTTGGGAATCGAATTCATGGCTGCCGCGCAAGCGCTGGACTTCCGTCAGTTCACAGCGGGCAAGGGAACGCAAAAGGCGCGCGAGGTGATTCGCAAACATGTAGAACATCTCGAAGTGGATCGGCCGTTGTATAACGATCACAACAAGATGAAAGCGCTGGTGAAATCCGCCGAGATTTTGGAAGAAGTGGAGAAGGCGATAGGGAAGTTGGGATAATTTTATTGTGTAGGGATACAGCAACGCTGTATCCCTACGTTTTTCAAATCCATGCCAATCGC
>JAKAMM010000318.1 GCA_021812905.1 Chloroflexota bacterium
CAAAACTGTATTACGCGGGGCCGTCGAGGCGAGGAGCGATATGATCACTGACAGAACTTTGCTGGCTGATTGGGTGCCCAATCCGTTGATGGCGTGGATTGCCCCGGACCAGCCATTCCAAACACCATCATCCAAAAACCGATGAAAACCAGGAACGCGCCTTCAGGTATATGCACCCATCCATCCCTGGTTTGCAGGAAAAACAAACCGGGTCCATCGCATCCATGTGACGAGAGGGCGGAGCCGTCCGCTCGCGCAGAGGCGCGCACTTCGGCGATGACATACCAAATATGGGGCTGACTCCCGTCAAAGGAATTCGTTCCGGCATACAGAATCTTCACTTTGCGGTCAGCCGCATATCCTTTGTCGATCATTGATCGCATTTCCTGCTCTGGAGAGGAATACAGGCCCTTCGAGCGCGCGATGGCAAGTTGAACGGAGGTGTAGATCCAGGCAGAGGGAATGATGGCAGCGAGAATCCCCAGAAGGATAAGCAATCGGCGAAAGACTTTCATCATTTCTCCTTCAGAAAAGACGGGACCTTTACAAAAACAGTATACGGAGAATGGATATTGAATTCAATCACCCTCATTGTTTGCTGAAATGACCCAGCAAGGCAAAACCGAATTGCTTGAGTTGGAGTGCGTACCCGGTCTCGTTTTTGGCGACCTGCTCGACCAAGCTTTGTGTGCCAGGTGGCCATCACTTTAGACGACTTCAAAAATGTCGTGACATCTTTTCAAAGATATCACGACATTTTTTCTTATGTCACCCTGAGCGTAGCGACACTTGCGCCGCACAGCTCTTGGTTGTTCTTGTTATTGATGCCGTCGTTATCGGGGAAATTTCCTGTTGAAAGCAATTGATGAAGAGGTGACAAAACTCCAGTTGACATCCTAAATTGGCTACACTATAATAAAGTTGTCAGACAACTACGAAGTGCTTTGCTTTGCCAGCAGACTGATCCTTGGCAACTGATAACTGGTCACGAAATGACAACCCTTCTCATCAAAAACGCCTACATAGTCACCATGGACGATGCCCAGCGGGAAATTCCCGAGGGCGGTCTTTTCATTCGAGACGGATACATCGAACAGGTCGGGCCGACGAGCACGCTTCCACACCCTTCGACAGGCTCAGGGCAAGCCGCCGACGAAGTGCTCGACCTCAAAGGTCACGTCGTTCTGCCCGGCCTCGTCAACACGCACCATCATTTTTATCAAACTCTCACGCGCGCCGTGCCTGCCGCGCAGGATGCCAATCTCTTCAACTGGCTCAAAACTTTATATCCCATTTGGGCGCGCATGAATGCCGAAGATATTTTTATTTCGACTCAGACCGCATTGAGCGAACTGGCCCTTTCGGGATGCACCACCGCATCAGATCACCTCTACCTTTTTCCCAACGGTTCAAAACTGGACGATGAGATTGCCGCCGCTAAAGAAGTGGGACTCCGTCTGCAAGCCTCGCGCGGCTCGATGTCGCTCGGCGAATCCAAAGGCGGACTTCCGCCGGATTCCGTTGTCGATAGTGAAGACTCCATCCTGAAAGATTCCCAGCGGCTCATCCAGCGCTATCACGACTCCCAGCCCGGCGCGTTCGTGCAAATTGTTTTGGCTCCGTGCTCGCCATTCAGCGTGACCAGCGACTTGATGAAACAGTCTGCGAAATTAGCGCGTGAATATGGCGTTCACTTGCACACGCATCTGGCTGAAACCGAAGACGAGAAACAATTCTGCATGCAGATGTTCGGTCATCGTCCGGTCGGTTATATGCAGGAAGTGGATTGGGTTGGCGAGGATGTCTGGTTTGCGCACGCAGTGTGGGTCAATGACGAAGAAATCCAAGTCTTTGCCAAGCACAATTGTGGCGTGGCGCATTGTCCAACCTCCAATATGCGGCTCGCTTCCGGCATTGCGCCGATCAAGGAATATCGCAAGGCTGGCGTCAATGTCGGCCTCGGCGTGGACGGTTCTGCATCCAACGATGGCTCACATTTATTGGCTGAAGTCCGTCAAGCCATGCTGCTCTCACGCGTCAAAGAAGGTATCACAGGATTTTCGCGCTCGGACCCCACCCCCGGCCCCTCCCCTAAAGCGGGAGGGAAGCATTCCCCTCTCCCACTGGGAGAGGGTCGCGAAGCACGGGTGAGGTCTCTCATGACTGCCCGCGATGCGCTCTATCTCGGCACGCGCGGTGGGGCGGCGGTGCTTGGACGAAAAGACATCGGCTCGCTCGAGGTTGGCAAATGTGCCGACTTTTTCGCTGTCAATTTGAATAGACTCAATTACGCCGGCGCAGGACACGATCCTGTTTCAGCAGTCGTCTTTTGCCAGCCCGGCAAAGTGGATTACACCGTCGTCGGCGGAAAATTCATCGTCAAGGAAGGTCAGCTCGTGACGGTTGATGAAGGTAAGTTAGTCGAGAAACACAACAAAGCATCGAAGAGATTGTTACAAGGTTAATGATGATGAGACAGATAGTAGATACAGCTGCAATTGTGCGTGGACTCGATCAGGCAGATTGGGTGCAGATTGAATTGCTTAAAGGCCTTCCGCCCGAGAAGCGGGTTATTCCTGCCATGCGCGCTCAATCATTTGCTATGTCCACATTTCGATTAACTCTTGAGAAAAGATATCCGAACTTGTCTCGTGAAGAAATCAGTATTAAGTTGCT
Organism: Chloroflexota bacterium; assembly: GCA_021812905.1. The sequence goes on from JAKAMM010000318.1 coordinate 2,677, forward strand.
GGAACACTTCACAACAGTTCGATTGCCGAAAGCCAATGTATAGTATCAAGTTTTATGCAAGTGTTGTTCGTGCTTTGGATGAGATTGGCGCTCCCTATATGCTTGTAGGCGCGTTTGCGGGGATTCCATTTGGCATTACACGCGCTACATACGACATTGATATCCTTGTTGATTTGCGAGATCAGGATTTTGAAGCTCTTTCTGCAAAGTTTCCACTTCCTCGATATTATGCTGACCCAGAGATGATGCGTAATTCAGTCCAGATGGGCATCATGTTCAATATCATAGATTCTTCCGATGCCATAAAAGCAGACCTGGTTCCCCTTAAGCGTGAACCGGAATATCGTGTTGCATTTGAGCGCCGAATTCAAAAACGATTCTCGGATGGTGAAACGGAATTTGAAGCGTGGTGCGCGCGCCCTGAAGATATTATTGTTGGGAAATTACAGGCATGGCAGGAAGGTCAGTCTTCCAAGCATCCAACTGATATAAAAAGTATCCTCCTGTTCATGTTGAGTGAAGAAGTGGATACTCCTTTTGATTTAAGTATGGTTGCTTCATCTGCATCTCAAA
>JAKAMM010000319.1 GCA_021812905.1 Chloroflexota bacterium
CCAATACGCCCAATGGTTTATTGGCGGCCGCGATCATCTCGACCAGCAAGAGTCCCATGATGGGGCCGTCGCCTTCGGGGATGTGTCCTTTGAACGAGATGCCGCCCGATTCTTCGCCGCCGATCAGCACATCTTCCTGCATCATGTAATCGGCGATGTGATTGAATCCCACCGGCGTTTCGTAAACTTTCAATTCATATTTTTTTGCGAGACGGTCGATCATGCGCGTCGTGGATACTGTCCGCACGACTGCGCCGCTCATGCCGCGCTTCTCGACCAGATACTTGAGCGACAACGCCATGATCTTGTGCGGATCGACAAAGTTGCCGCGCTCATCCATCGCGCCGATTCGGTCCGCGTCGCCATCGGTCACGACGCCGAAATTGCCCATGCCCGAACTGACAGCAGACGCCAGCGCGCCCAGATTCTTTGCGATCGGTTCGGGATGCACGCCGCCGAAACCGGGATTCATCTCGCCGCGGATCTCGGCGATGTCACAGCCTGTGCCTTGCAGAAAAGCCTTGATCACGCCGCGGCCCGATCCATACATGGCGTCCACCACGAAGCGCTGCGGGTTGTCCGCGATGATATCGCTGTTGATCAATGTGCGTAGATGTTCAAAGTAAGCAGGCAATGGATTGAATCTTTGGATCAAGCCCATGGCGCGCGCCTGTTTGAAATCCATCAAGTTGGGGCCGCGCGCCTGCTCTTCGTTGTCGCTGATATAAACTTCCACGCGGCGGCACTGTTCATTCAAAGCCGAGCCGCCAAACGCGGCCTTGAGTTTGACGCCGTTATAACGCGGCGCGTTGTGTGAAGCCGTGATCATCACGCCCGCGATGGCATGTTGATTTTTGACCGCGTATGAAATGGCCGGCGTTGGTGAATCGGACTGGGCCAGTTGAACGATGAAACCGTTGGCGGCCAGCACGCGCGCCACCTCGCCCGCAAACCGATCGGACAGGAAACGAGTGTCGAACCCAACGACGATTTTCTTCGGGTCGGGCTTTGTGTCGCCCTCGCCGGATTTGTCCCAGCTTTCGGACGCGACCGCGTCGGCGATGGCCTGCGCCACGATGCGAAGATTGTCGAAGGTGAAGGTATCTGAGATGACGGCGCGCCAGCCGTCCGTTCCAAAGTGAATGGGCATGAGGTCTCCTGATTGCTCTATCCCCTTTCACTTATCCCTTTAGGGAAAAAGGGATAAGTGATAAGGTAATTTAATTATGGCGTTGAAGTAGTCGTTGGTGTGGTGGAAGGCTGCCAGTTGGGAACGGGCGTTTCCACCTGCAAGGCGAGTTGTATGACCCAGCCATCCATTTTGACACCGTTCTTGACTGCGATCACATGCGCCCACGTCCAGCCGCTGAGTTCCTGTGTGTCAGGCAAAACCTGGACGAAGGTGTAATTATCAAGCGTGTCGATATATTTTCCGTTGGGCGTTGCGCGCAGGAACGCGCCGCCTTGATCGGATACGATGCGCGCATAAACCGGAGTGGGTTCGATGGTGAGGGTCATGGTCGGCGTGTCAGTGGGAGGCAGAGTCGCTTCGAGCGTGAGCGGCACGGGCGTGACTGCAAGAGTCGCTGTGAAAGTCGCTGTTGTGATCAGGGGCGTGGATGAAGGCTGGGGCTGAGAAATCGGCCCCGAAGTCGGCGGCAGGTTCACGGTCAAAGTGGGAAGCGATGTGGGGTTGGTTTGCTGTGCCGAGGCCGGAGTCCAATTGCCTCCACTCATTTGAAATAGGAGCGTCACGACCAGGATGAGCGCCGTTCCCGCGCTGAGAGTGAATCCTTGAACATTGGTCGGCAGAAATCGCAGAGCGATCAGCGTCAACAATCCAAACAAACTGGCCCAGGCAAAATGCACGATGAAAACCTGCAAGCCGTTCGGCCAAATATGTCCGACGCCGCTGCCCAGGCCGAAGCCGCCCGCGCTGAGCGGCACGAATAATTCATAGGCCAACATCACGCTGGGCAGGAATGGTTTTTCTTCCGAGCGCACGAAGGAAAGCGTGAGAATGACGGCGGCCAGCGCCAGGATGATCAGATCAGGCCACCACAAACTGCTGTGAATAAATGCCTCGTTGAGTGTGCGCGGCAGGAAGGCGCGCACCGCGAAGCCCGCCAGCACGCCGATCACAAATACCAGCGCGGCGCTGATCAGCAAAGCCATGAAGGTCTCGAAGAAGAAACGCACCGAGCCAGTGATAGCCGCCAGCAGAAGGCCGATCCAGGGAGTCATCAACGGCGCGAGCAAAATGCCGAAGACCAACAAGGCTTGCGAATCAAGAATGTAACCGAGGCCGAGGATGGCTCCGCACAGGACGGCGAAGACGAATAACTCATAGGATGGATAGGCGCGCTTTGCCAGCGCGTGAAGCAGGCCGGCGCGGCCCTCCGCATCTATCGGGACGATAAGCTGGCCGCGTTTTCGACGGCGGGAACGCGGCGTGATAGCTTCGCGCGGAAGACGTGGTTCTTGCGATGGGAAGTTGGGATCGGGGTTTGTCATTTGCGGAAAATCCGTTGCTATTTGCGGAGACTCGCGATGATACGAATGGGTTTATCGAGCAGGTCGAATGCGTTGAATATATTTGGGACAACAAGGTCCGCAGCCAGAATTGTCTCCACCGCCGCGCCCTCGGCGGACATGACACAGATTCCAAGCGCGGCGGCCTTGAGCATGAACGCATCGTTGGCGCCCTGGCCGATGGCGACCACATGCTCCGCGCCGAGTTTTTCAACAAAGGCGCGCTTTTGTTCCTGTTCATTGCCTGCGGTCAAACGTGTTGCGACGAGCTTGAGCTGCTGATCTATCACGGCCTGCCGTCCGTGTGTGTCGGCTGTCAGCAGGTGAACCCTCAACCGGTCGCGCACGGATGCGATACGTTTGGCAAGTCCGTCCAACAGAATGCCGTCAATCGCCAGTGTGCCATTGACATCGGTCACAAGATGTTCGAGCCGCAAGCTGCCGCGTCCGGGGATGTTGAGTTCGATCATTGAGCCAATTATAACCTCTGGCGATTAGATAATTACCTTGAAGCGCTGAGTAATATGGGGTACGATAATTCGTGCCAAAGATTCAGCACGAAGCCGCGCAAGCGCCAAGCTTTTTTTATTTCTCTTTGCGGCTTTGCTATAAGCGTTTTCGATCAATTCGCTATCGAAAATTGAAGGCAGCAACTTGAGGACCTTGAATAATAGATAACTTTTTTGCGCATAAGAATCCCCGCTTTTTCACC
>JAKAMM010000320.1 GCA_021812905.1 Chloroflexota bacterium
TTCGGCTCGCAACATTCGTCTGGCAGTTGTCGTGGCGGACGAAAAAGTAGCAGACGCCATTCGCACAGTCGCCGCGCTGGCACTGCCCGAGTCCGCGGCGGCCATGAAAATCTTTACCGATTTAGGTGAAGCCGAGGCATGGCTGTCACGTCCGCTTGATCAGATTCCATAGCATCTGTCATTGCGAGCGAGCGTTTTTCAGCGAGTGACACTTGCACCTGGTGCAAGTGCAGGTGAGCAATCTGCTATTAACGGGAGATTGCTTCGCAAACTACGCTCGCAATGACATTTCTAACTTTATTTATGAAGCCACTAAAAGTTTCAGACCATAATTTTGATTGGGGAAGCCGCACCTATGTGATGGGTATCCTCAATGTTACGCCGGACAGTTTTTCCGGCGATGGACTTTTGCCCCCCTCCGTCTCCCTCCATTTCGTTGAAATGGGGGGAGAGAAAGAGGGGTGCGTTTCTCGTGCACTCGAGCAGGCGCGGCGATTTGTCAACGCGGGGGTGGCGGTGTTGGATGTCGGCGGCGAATCGACTCGTCCGGGATCGGAGCCGGTTCCAGTCGAAGAAGAGAGACGGCGCGTTATTCCAGTCGTCAAGGCGCTCGCAAAAGAATTTCCTGATACTTTAATTTCAATCGATACTTATAAAGCCGTCATCGCGAAAGAGGCTTTAAATTCCGGCGCGCACATTGTCAACGATGTGTGGGCTTTGCGCGGCGACCCGGAATTGCGAAATGTTGTTGCGAAAAAAAAGTGTCCAGTGATCCTGATGCATAACCGCAGTAACCCGGCCAGCGTCGAAGTGCGCTCGCAGTTGGGCAATGCCTACATCGGCGCGGGATATTCGGATTTGATCGAAGACGTGAAGCGCGAATTGATGGATAGTGTGACGCTTGCGCGCCAGGCTGGTATTGAAGATGAGCGCATCATCCTAGACCCGGGCATTGGGTTCGGTAAAAAAGTTGAACATAATCTGGAACTGATCAACCGCCTCGACGAGATCCGCGCTCTGGGTTTCCCCATTTTACTTGGCCCCTCGCGCAAATCTTTTATCGGCTACACCCTCGACCTGCCCGCGGACCAGCGCCTCGAAGGGACAGCCGCCGCAGTGGCTGTCGGCATCGCGCGCGGCGCGGACCTTGTCCGCGTACATGATGTTGAATGTATGGCGCGTGTGGCAAAAATGACCGACGCATTGGTGAGGAAGAAAAACCAATGAGCTTATATAGTGCATCGCAAATGATGGATGATTCGATTGCCGACGATTACAGCAGGGATTTGCTCCGCGACGGGATCATCGAAGCGAAGTCTGGGCACAAAGATGCGGCTCGCAGAATTCTTGACCGCGCGCTTTATATATCCAGTGATCACGAAGCCATGGCCGAAGGCTGGTACTGGATGAGCCAAGTCGTGGACGATCAGGCCGAAAAACGCAAAGCGCTCGAAAATTGTCTTTCGAATGATTTGCAACATGCGCGTGCGAGGCGGGCACTCGCAATCCTGGACGGAAAACTTAAGCCGGATGAAATCGTCAATCCCGATCAACTGCCGCCTGCGCCGGAAGGATTGCGTCAGGCTGACGCGCAAAGATTCATGTGTCCAAAATGTGGCGGGCGCATGTCGTTCTCGCCGGATGGCAAATCGCTGGTATGCGATTATTGCTCACGCAGCCAAACGCTCGCGGCAAATCCGGGCGGGGCGAATGAAAAGGATTTCATCGTGGCGATGGCAACCGCCCGCGGACACGACAGGCCTTTGGCAGAGCAGGCAGTTCATTGTCAGGGGTGCGGCGCAGAATTCATTCTTCCTCCGGATCAACTTTCTGCAACCTGTGTTTATTGCGGATCGCCGCATGTGGTCAACCTCGAAAAATCAAGAGACTTGATCGCACCGGATGGTATCATTCCTCATGTCTTCGATCAAAAACAAGCTGTTCAATTTCTCGTGAATTGGGTCGAGCAAAACAAGATCAAGCCCGAAAAGAAAGTGGATTCGCCGCGCGGACTTTATCTTCCGCTTTGGACGTTCGATCTTGGCGGCACGATTGATTACACCGGTGAAATGGCCGCAGAGGATGATATTGATTTTGGACGCAACCAGCGCAAAGTTGTACGCGTCAACGATACGTATCCACTCCTTGTCAATGATTTTCCGATCCCTGCCAGCCGCAAGTCGTCGGCTCCATTCGTTAAACTGATTCCAACTTTTGATTTGAAAGCTGTCACAATCTACGATCCGCGTTATCTCTCCAATTGGCCTGCCGAACTTTATGATATCGCCATGGCTGACGCCTCGCTTGATGCGCGCAGTCAGACTTTTGCGCACATCAAACGGGAGATGGCAAGCCGGTTGAATTTGACCAATTTGATCTCAGCCTCGTCTGCAAAAATGACGGTGGATGCATTCAGGCTTAATCTACTCCCGGTCTGGCTTACTGAAATATGGACCGGCGGCAGAAGCCATCTCGTTTTGATTAATGGCCAAAACGGGAAAGTTCAAAGTGACATCACATCCAATTCATCCGGTCGCTTTATAGAATGGTTGTCCGATCTGGCGAACGATTAACTATAATCTTTCATCTTTCGTGGTTTAATTCAATCCATGTCTCGAACCATTTCCATTGTTCGTAAACGCCGCGCCCGTTCCATGGACCAACGCCGTACACGCGAAAGGCGCTTTCAGATTGGGGGGATCGGGTTTGGGATCATTGTCTCCCTGTTGCTGGCGGTCGCCATTCTTTTCACTGCACTGACCTATGCCGACTTGACGCGCAATCTGCCCAGTGTAGAACTTCTGCCAGCCTTGCTCTATCCGCCAGATGGAACTCTGCTTCAGCCCACGCGTGTCTATGATCGCACCGGCGAAAAGCTGTTATTCACCTTTGCTCCAACTGAATTGCCGCGGCGTTACATCTCTCTGAATTCACAGGTCCCGCAGCATTTGCCGGATTTTCTGGCGAAGGCTACGGTCGCAGTCTCCGACCCCGGCTTCTTCTCGAACGGTGGATATTCTTTAAGCGGTTGGCAGGACCCCGAAAATCATCCGACGATTGCGGAAAAACTTGTATCGGACTTATTGCTTTATAAAGAACCGCCCTCGCTTCGGCGGGCGCTGCGCGAACGGATCCTTGCGGCGCAGATCACTGCTAAATATGGGCGCACTCAAGTCCTCGAGTGGTATCTCAACTCAGCCGATTATGGTCACTATGCATTCGGCGTAGACGCCGCCGCA
>JAKAMM010000321.1 GCA_021812905.1 Chloroflexota bacterium
TAACGGGAAAGAGCAGAAATAAACCACAGATGAACACGGATAAACGCGGATGTCTGATGAAAAAATCTCCAGAATCCATTTCATCTGCGTTCATCTGTGGTGAATCCCGTTAGAAACGGGAGAGCCACAATTTATTCGTCAAGCTCGAAGGCATGACAAATCCAAACCAGATAAACCCAATAATCATACTGGCTACAACGCAGGCAATCACGGCCAACCAATTGACAGTACTAAAATTCATTTCAGCCTCCTAAAGTTTGGGATCGGCACGCGCCAATCATTTGACTTTGGAAACACAGAATGTATGTTCTGGTTACGGGTGTTATAAAAAGAGACTGCCAAATTAGCGGTCTCAAAACGCCTTACTTGACGGTTCTTAGAGTGAAGGTAAATATACTTCCTCGATCTTCGCCTTCGCTCTCGACCCAGATGCGCCCCCCCTGGGCCTCGACCAGCGCCCGCACGATGGTCAGGCCGATGCCGCTTCCGCCACCGGCGCGGCGTGAGCGCGATTTATCGACGCGGTAAAAGCGGTCGAAGATGTGCGCCAGGTGTTCGGGCGGGATTCCAATTCCGGTATCATGCACGGCAATTTGAACTTCGTCATTGAGGCGCGTTGCGGACACGCTCACTTTGCCGTTCTCCGGTGTGTACTGTAATGCGTTGCCGACCAGGTTGGTCAGAACCTGCACGGCACGGTCTTCGTCAGCTTGGACACGCGGCAGGTCGGGAGCCAGCCTGAGGTCCAGAGAGACGCGTTTGGATTCAAACTGGGGAGAGAGTCGTTTGGCAACCGTCTTCACCAGCGAAGAAACATCCAGGGCGCGAAGATCCAATTGATATGCATGCGCCTCCACCCGACTCAATTCCTGCAGATCGTCCACGAGACGATTCAGGCGGTCTGCCTCGGTGTGAATTTCTTGAAATATCTCAGAAGTCACGGGTAGAACGCCGTCCATCAAGCCCTCCATCGAACCTTTGATGGCGGTCAGCGGCGTGCGAAGCTCATGGCTGACATCGCCGATCAAACGCCGACGCATGGATTCGACTTGCTCGAGCTTTTCGGCCATTTGATTGAAGCGCGCCGCCAGTTGAGCAAGTTCATCATTTCCGTACACCCGAACACGCTCGGAATAATTTCCGCCGGCAATGCGCTGACTGGCGTCCATCATGGCGCGCAGAGGTGCGACCACACTGCGGCTGAAAACGACACTAACCAGCACAGCGACCACAACCGCAGCCAGCACGGCATAGAAAAGCGCCTCATTGAAACTGGCGCGAAAATCCTGGTAAAGAAGCTGGTCCGTGCCGCCCTGTCCGGGGCCACCCATCATCTGGCCCATGCCGCCCATCATCTGGTTCGCGCCGGGCCCCATCATCCCGGCCATGTGACGATTGAAAGCAGTCGGCGCGCTGAACTGACTGGCTACAATCAGGGCCAGGGAGCCCACTATAATGATGATGAGATATGAAAAGAAAAGTTTGGCGCTCAGATGACGGCGAAAAGTATCAACCATATTTCCTCTAGGATCTACTGCAAACGTTACAACGCTTCGTCTTCAAAACGATAGCCAACGCCGCGCACGGTGACGATCAAATCCTCGCGGCCCAACTTTTGGCGCACGTGGCCGAGATGCACATCCACCACGCGCATCTCGCCGAAATATTCGCCGCCCCAAACTTTTTCGAGCAAGCGCTCGCGCGACAACACGCGGCCGCGGTTTTCGACCAAAGCCTTGAGCAGATCGAATTCAATCGCGGTCAGGTCAACCGGTTTGTTGTCAACACTGACCGTGCGCGCGCCGATGTCTATGCGCAGATGACGAAAAGCCAGCACGCTCTGCCCGGACTCCGAAGCGGCCCCCGTTTGGACGCGTCTCAGCGCGGCTTTGACTCTGGCCGTTAACTCGCGCGGACTAAAAGGTTTGGTCACGTAATCGTCCGCCCCCACCGACAGACCGACGATCTTATCCGTCTCTTCGGTCTTTGCGGTCAACAGGATTACGTAAACTTCCGACTCGCGTCGTAAACGCGAAAGCAATTCCAAACCGTCCATGCCGGGCAGCATGATGTCGAGGATCACAAGGTCGGGCTTGAAGGCGCGCATCGCCTTGAGTCCGGATGGGCCATCGGTGGCGGTAAAGACTTCGTAACCTTCCGGCTTGAGATAGGCCGTGACCAGGTTTACGATGCTGGGTTCGTCATCAATAACAAGGATTTTAGCGTTGGACATATTCAGATTGTACCCGTAAAAAATGGAGCCGCTTTTAGGCGACTCCAACCGATTGGAAAATTATCTGGCTTCTTCAACAAACGTTCCATGCCAAGTGTGCAGAAAAACTTCGCCACTATATCCATTGACGCTCAACATACCGACCACCTTGCCATCCTTTGAAAAATCAAGTGTGTAATATCCATAAAACTTGACCGGATCGGTGGCGGCAGTGTCGCCGGACAAATACTGGTCGAGATAAGTCTGCGCATTTTTGATGGCCTGATCCTGAGTCACCGGCATGTCAGTCGCGACATTTGAGGGCGTAGCATTAGTGAAATTCTGTCCGTACCCACCCATCATGGAGCCGCGTCCGCCCATCATCCCGCTATGATTCAAGCCGCCATATTTGAGATTCCACATCATGTTCGGGCCATATTCAGGATACGCAACCTTTGTGGTCGGGTCAACCAGCAATTCAAAAGCGCCCATGCCGGTGCTGGTTTCTTTCACGACCACGTAAGCATTGTTGTCGAAGATCATCACTTCACCCAGGCTGAGGTCGCTCAGGCCAAGTCTATCCACGTATTTCTGCGCGGCCTGCCGAGCCTCCTCCACCGTCAGCGGTTGAACGTTCTGGGCGTAACCGTTTCCGCGGCCATATCCGTAGCCACGATTCCCCATCATAGGACCGTAGCCGCGTCCGCCGCCCACACCTGCACTTGCGCCAGGTGCAAGTGTCATTGGGCCGAAGCCATAACCGGGCTGGTTGTTATTGCTATTCCAACCATAGCCTTGCATCATGGGCATGCCCCAGAAGCCATATTGGGAGGCGCCCTGCCAGCGGGTATAGACCTGCCCGGCAAAGAACAGCCCACCCGCCACCGCCAAAACTGCGACAACAATCAAAGCAACTTTCAGTATGTTATTCATATTATCTCCTTTTGAATGAACTATGCAATCAGTGTAACGGGAGGAGATAAAGCGGAATGCAAGCGATTATAAAGATTTGGTAAAGAAACTCC
>JAKAMM010000322.1 GCA_021812905.1 Chloroflexota bacterium
TGAGCGTGAAAATGGGGCGCTCAGAATAGCCCATAGCAGCGCTATGGGAGTAATGAATGGCGAGCGCTATAGATTTCTACTTCCTTTGGATGTCTTTTCAGACGATATATCAAGGAAGATCCCAAGTGTACAGGAACGGAAAGAGTAGCCGCATGACCATCCTTTTCAAGTATGATGTGACTGCCCTTGCGCCGAACCGACTGCCATCCGTCCTTTTTAAAAGCCGCAATATCCCTTTCCCCAGAATACGATCCCAGGCTTTTCAACTGACGGCCACTTCAAGAATTCTTTCCGCCGGCCTTGCCTTGGCCGTCCTGTCGTTTAACACCTCAAGACAACCAAGAATAGCTTCTCTGATGTTATTCAAAGCCTCTTCTTCGGTATCGCCCTGAGAATGGCACCCAGGCAGCGCAGGGCAACTGACGTTGAATCCGCCGTCTTCCTGATCGGGGCTGATGACCACTTTAAAAATCATTTCGGGTCCTCCTAGGATTACTCCAGAAATTATAACAAAAATGAATTGCGGATCAAAGGATGGCATTCACATTCATCGGAACATATTTCTCCCTTTGGTCGAAAAGACATCCCCAGCCCATTACCTCGCCACTGTTAGGATTCTGTTAATTTTTTTTATTGACTTTCAGTAATTTTCTATGATAGAAAACTAACAAAATATTAAGTCTGTTAAAAAGTAGAGGACTGCTGCGCACAAGGCGATTCCGCTGATTCCTGAAGGCCGTGGCCAGGTTCCCAAGGAAATCAAGTGGTTAGCCCCCTTAAACGGGGAAGTGCGGCGTGAAAGTTTTTTGTATGCCTCCGGGCAATTTTTTTGTGGATTGGGAGGATTAAGATGAAGAAACTTTGGTTTGGGATTCTGGCGACGCTGTTGCTTGCCGTCTTCGTCGCGCCCGCATTCGCGTGGGACTTTTCCACGATGGGGCAATTCGAGTGGCGGTACAGGTACATCGGTCGCGCAAACGGTTATCAGGATTTGTTCGGCGACATGAGATTGCAGGACAACCCCCTGCTAACTTTTCCCGCTGGCACGGGGCCGATAGGATTCGCGGGACCGAATTTCTGGCGTGGTTACAACGGAAATAACGCCATACCGATGGCGACAGGATCGTGGGGTTCGCAGGTCCAGGTCGTGCGGGGCGGCTTCTCTTACGCCGACGCCGACGCTTCCGAATACGACCAGCGCATGACATTCCTGCCCGAGATCAGGATCAACAATGCGATCCGTCTAAGGGGTAACATAGACCTGGCCAGCATTCGTCAAAAATACAACCATCGTGACATGGTAACCAATGGCCCCATGGACAGATGGTATCAGGACAGAATGAGCCAGAACGCTTTTGATACGGCCATGATACCCAGCATTAACCAGTGGCACCTTACCGCTCAATTACCCTGGGGCGTTTTGAGTATCGGCGCCAGGGACTTTGCGTGGGGCACCGGGGCAGTGCTTGGTTACAACACACGAAACGACTCGTTGCTGTTCGTGCTGCCTTATGGACCGTTCAGAATCATACCTCAGTTCTGGCTGGCGAATAACCCTGACGGATTTGGCGCCTTTTTGCCGTACGCGCCAGGCACCGGCCCCGCTCCTAACACGGTCACAAATACAGACAGTGGCGCTCATTTTCCTGTTTTCTGGTCCGTGGTCGCGACCTACACGAATGGTCCGGTCGAAATGGGAGGTGGCTTCCTGCAGCGCACACTCCACAGCAACAATGTCAATCTCGGGGCGACAGGCGCTCCAGGGGGCGGATACTTGCCGGTTTACTACAACCCGCTATCCCCGGCGCCTAGTGCAATTTATGGATATGGCGGCTTTGACCAGGCTTTGTTGCTTTTCACGACATATTTTAAGTACAACAACGGCCGATTCTTTACCAACCTCGAATACTGGTGGATTAACGCGGACAACTACTTCCTTGGTTATGGTCAAACTCTCCGACCTGGATCAACGGCTAACGGCGCGCCTCCCATTTACATGGAAGGCTCCATGGCGTTCGCGGAACTTGGGGCTATGTGTGGACCCGCGAAGCTGACCGGCATGTTCGCTTGGTCAGGAGGCCGGGCGCTTAATAACGGCAATCCAACAAAGTTCTATACAGGTATAGCGATCAACAATCAGGCTACTGACCCGTACAACTATCTGCTTTTCCACACATATGGCGGCGGTAACGACGCCCCGTGGAGCGCGAACTACCTGGCGTTTACCAACGACGAGAATGGCCAGATGGCCGACGCATGGTGCTTGGCCGCCAGACTGGATTATGCGGTTGCCGCCAACCTCAACATCTGGGGTTCTTATATGTGGGCAAACCGCGTAGAAGAGAATGGTTGGTATGCCGGGCAGAAGGACTGGAGTGGTAATCAGGCGTCAAACGGTACACCACTGCCCTGGAACGCTGCTAACGCTGTTGCCTGGAAACAAGGCGCTATGCCAGGCGCAGGCGGAAACATGAACCCCTACGTTGACAGTTGCGCCCTCGGGTGGGAAGCTGATATGGGTGTTGACTGGAAACTGCTCGAAAACATGACAGTGTGTTCCCGGTACGCGTACTGGCAGCCTGGGACCTGGTTTGATCAGGCCTATCAGGTTGTTGGTCTAAACGCCGGCGGCACGGCTGCAGCGCTGACGCCGGGTAATGGTGGGTTCATGCAGGGTAGATCAGCCATTCAATCTTTCTCATCGTCAATCATGATCGATTTCTAAGCACTGCTGTAATCGATAATCAACTAAAAGGCCCGAAGGCGAAAGCCTCCGGGCCTTTTTTATTGGCTATTTAAAATGAATTTGCGATCGCTTATTCGAGGATGTCAGGAGCGACATACGTCGCGTAAGAATACGCCATTATACCAAGATTATTGATAAACTCCCTGGCCCTGTCATCTATCATCGGGGAAATTATCACCAAAGCGTTAGCCTTTTTATTGTGGCGTTGCTCGTAAAATCGGGCCTTTTTGACGAACGTCGCGACATCGCCCGCGCTGATTGACGATTTTATTTCCACAATGAAAAACTTGCCGTTCTGAATCACTATATCCAGTTCTATCTGGGCCGGCCATCCGAAGACAACACCGTCGTCGTCCTGTTCGATGACATTTAACACCCTGTAGCTGGTAGTTTCTTCAAGGAGGCCCTTCAGAGCGTTCCGAAAGGACTTTTCGGTATACAGGCCCCAGCGAGTGCCGAGAGCCCCGATAGTTTGATCATAGTGGGCA
>JAKAMM010000323.1 GCA_021812905.1 Chloroflexota bacterium
ACGAAATTCGTCTGGTGTGAACGGCTTGGGCAGGTAGTCGTAAGCGCCGTTCTTCATTGCCTCGATAGCTGAACTCACCGTTGCATATCCCGTGATGACGATGGTCACAATCGTCGGATCGGACTCACGAATCCTTTCAATCACATCAAAACCTGAAATTCCGGGCATCTTGAGGTCAACATAAACAAGGTCCGGCTCGAACTCTCTGACAAGTTTTAGCCCACGATCACCGTTCATTGCAGTGGCGATCTGGAAGTTGCCGCCCTTTAGGATTTGGGCGCAGGAATCCAGAATGACCTCCTCGTCGTCAATAATCAGGATCCTGGCTTTATCTTCCATTGCTTGCGCTCTCTTCTTCCGCAGCCACCGGCAATCTCACAGTAAAGGTTGTTCCTTTGCCGATCTCACTCTCGACGGAGACAGTTCCCTTGTGCTCTTTGACAATCCCATAACTAATGGCTAAGCCCAGCCCGACCCCATGACCGGTATCCTTGGTCGTAAAAAAGGGATCGAATATCTTATCCAAATTTTCTTTGGCAATCCCAGGCCCGCTATCTGTAAATTCCAATTCGATGAATCGTTCAACCGGATCGAATCTGCTCGTGAGTGTTAATCGTCCATTACCTTCCAGGGCCTCGGCGGCATTAATGATAATGTTCATAAATACGCGTTCGATCTGTGAAGGATCGATGATGGCCTTTGGCAATCCCGCCTCGAGATCGTATGTGATTTGAATATTGTGAAAGAGAGCTTGTTTTTCCAGCAGGGAAACACAGCCTTTCAGAACATCGTTGACATCGCACAGCGTCTTATCCGGTTTCCTCTGCCGCGAAAAATCCAACAAGCCGCGGATGATATCCCTGCAGCGGTTGGCCTGGATAACGATTTTCTCGAGGGAGACTCGCTCCGAATCGTCAGGAAGTGGGGTTTCCAAAAGCAAATTAGAATAGGTGACGATCCCTTGAAGCGGATTGTTTAATTCGTGAGCCACGTTGGCTGACAATTGTCCGATCAGGGCAAGCCTTTCAGACTCCATGATTTTTCTTCTGGTAAACTCCTTCAACCTTTCATCCCGTTCTTTTAATGCCGCAGCCATTTTATTAAATGTATAAGCCAATTTACCCAATTCATCGCCTGACTTGATCTCAACTCTGGTGTTCAGGTTGCCATCCGCAATTTTCTTGGATGCTGATACCAACTGCTTGAGTGGTACGGAAATCCTTTGCGAAATAAAGTAGGCAAATGCCATCGAACCGAGCGCACCGACAAACGTGATCGCCAGAAAGGCCAGAATGGTCTGCCTCCTGATGTCAGTATATTTCTGTTCGAGTATGCCAACATACAGGATCCCTATTGTTTCGTTATGCAGGTCTTTGATGGGTTCATAGGCGGTTATGTACCAGTTATTCACTACATAGGCCTGCCCGACATAAGGTTCTCCTTTGATAACAACCTGATGGTAAACGCTCTCCATAATGCGCGTGCCAATAGCGCGCGAGCCGTCCTCATTTTGGACGTTGGTCGAAATTCTTACATCATCCTGGAAAATCGTTGCGGTCCCAATATCTTTATTATCGTATTTCATGCCCTGAAAGACAGTTTGTTTTACCTCGTCGACCACTTCGTAATTCCTGTTTAGCAGAACGCCGCCGTACATAACCCCGATTAACCTGTTTTGATGGTCAAATATTGGGGCTGCCGCTGCCAGCATCATGCCGGCTGTTTGCTCAGTTTCTCCGCTAATCCTTGCCAACGGCGTATCAATGAATTTAAAGTATGCTTGTTTAGCAAGAAGGGGATCTTCCTTATTCAAGTCCTCAGATAATACAATCATTGTGGCGGCGACAGGCGCTTTTTCGCTCATAACCGCATAGACGAGGTCATTATGAACCTGGCTATCTCCACGTATCTCCGGGTTGTTGGTTCGCAACAGTACATCGCCCGATGCGTTGGTGATGGTCAATATATCAAGTCCTTCTGTTTTTCTTATTCTTGTCAATTCAGCGGCTATATCCATCGCGTTTCCGTTTGCCAACGCCTCTGTGATGAAGAACCTGCTGGCTGTCATTCGAACCACATCGTTAATATGAGTCAATTTGCTTTTATAGATTTCCCTGGCCGTGTTCAGATCAAGTTTCACCATCTCCTGGGCTTCTGTTACGATGCGGTTGCTAATCAACTGGATACCCACAACAGTAAAGATTGCACTGACGACAACGATGATTAATAGAAAGCTAAGAACGAGTTTGGTAGCAATCGGGATGCGGAGCCCTGTCCTTCCAAAAGAAACGAGGCCACGCGAAAGCCGCGCATTGAAATCTCTGAAATAACTCGTCAAAGTGCCAAATGTATTTCGCATCTTATTCCTGCGGAGTTTTATGTCTCCGCCGATTCCAACTCGTTACAGCGCTGCGTGAACTAATTCAATAAGATCTCTAACTGCAAGGCGTTCCTCGGCACCGGTTGTTTTCACAGCATCGCGGAACATCGTGACATCCTTGGGGCAGGCGGTGACCAAAGTCGTTACATCGTTAAGACTCGCTGCCTCACGCACACGGGATTCACTGGGACGTTCCTGGACTTTGTCTTCTTTCATCCAGATGCGCCCGCCGCCCGCGCCGCAGCAGAAAGCCCGGTCCCCATGGCGCGGCATCTCGATTAATTCACAGCCTGTCGCCTGGATGACTCTGCGCGGCGCATCGTACACGCCGTTATAACGGCCCAAATAGCACGGATCGTGATAGGTGACTTTGTAACCAAGCTTGTTGTTCAACTTGAGCTGACCGGATGCGATCAATTGGTCGAGTAATTCGGTGTAGTGCAATACCGGGTGATGGCCGTTACCATTGAATGAATATTCATTCTTGAGCGTATTGTATGAGTGAGGATCGGTCGTTAATATCTTCTTGTAAGCGCATTTGCCCAGTGCGCCCGCGTTCTTTTCAGCCAGCATTTCATACAGACCCTCTTCTCCTGCACGGCGCACATCATTGCCAGCGTTACGCTCGCTGTCGTACAGAATGCCGAAATCAAGACCAGCTTTCTGGAACACTTGCGCCGTCTTGAAAGTGACATCCGTTAATGTGGGACTGTAGGAAGCATAGTCGCCGACAAACCACAGGTATTCAACCGGCTCCCGGCGCGCGTCTTTGATCTTGGGCTCGAGTGGCTGAGTCCAGCGGGCGCGCATTCGTTCGGACTGGCCGAAGGAATTGCCGTAACGGCCCA
>JAKAMM010000324.1 GCA_021812905.1 Chloroflexota bacterium
GCCAGGGAAACAGGCGCAATTCCATTTGATGCGCCGGGAGTTGAACTTGGTCATGGTTCGGATGGACGCTGTTCATTTGAATCCATCATTTTGAAGTACGACTTGAAAGATCCGGGTTTGCTGCGATTGGCAAAAATCGTTCATGCCGCGGACGTCAGCGAAGATATCGACAAAGATCCGCTGGCGCGCGGACTGGAAGCGGTTGCCAGCGGCTTCAGTTTGCGCTTCCCCGACGACTTGGAAAACCTTGAGCATCAGTTTGAAGTCTACGATGCGTTATATGCGTGGTGTCGGTTGAACGTGGCAGGAAAATAATTTTATAAAATCATGGACATCAAAATTCTCTTCACCACGCGTATTGTCCGTTTATTTTGTTATGGATTTCTGTCAGTCATCCTTGCGCTTTATCTTGTGCAGGTTGGATTAACTGAACAGCAAGTTGGTTTGCTCTTTACGTTGACGCTGGCCGGTGACGCCGGAATCTCTCTCTGGCTGACAACGTCCGCGGATCGGTTCGGCAGGCGGCGCACGCTGCTGATTGGAGCGCTGTTGATGCTGGGCGCGGGACTCGTGTTCATCTTTACCAATAACATTGTGTTGTTGATGGCTGCTGCCATCATCGGTGTGATCAGTCCGAGCGGAAATGAGATCGGGCCGTTTCTGTCTGTCGAGCAGGCAGGGCTGACGCAAATTATTCCCAACGAAAAGCGGACGCATGTTTTCGCCTGGTACAACCTGGCGGGTTCGTTCGCCACGGCCACGGGCGCTCTGTCCGGTGGGTGGCTGGCGCAAATTCTGCAGAGCCGCGGCTGGTCTGCGTTGGACGCGTATAAAGTTGTGTTGGGCGGTTATGCCCTCGGCGGCTTGGTTTTGATGATATTATTTTTAACGGTATCGTCGGCGGTCGAAGTGAAGGAAAAAATTTCAGCCGAGACAAAAGTTGTTTTGGGCCTCCACCGTTCGAGGTCCGTGGTGGTGCGTTTGTCTGCGTTGTTCGCGTTGGATGCGTTTGCAGGCGGACTCATCGTCCAGAGTCTGATCGCGTACTGGTTCCACGTCAAGTTTGGTGTGGATAGCGGTGTGCTGGGCAGTATCTTTTTTGGCGCAAATATTCTAGCGGGGATTTCAGCTTTGGTGGCCGTGCCTCTCGCGAAGCGGTTTGGTTTGATCAACACGATGGTCTTCACACATATCCCGTCGAATCTTTTGCTGATGCTTGTGCCGCTCATGCCTAATCTGCCGCTGGCGATTGGAGTTTTGCTGGCGCGCTTTAGCATTTCGCAGATGGATGTACCGACGCGGCAATCGTACACGATGGCAGTCGTTTCGCCGGACGAACGGTCGGCGGCGGCTGGCGTGACGGGCATCGCGCGTTCCATTGGCGCGTCGCTCTCGCCCGCGCTGACAGGAATTTTTATGGCAAGTACGGCTCTGTTCAGCGTTCCATTTTTTCTATGCGGCGGCTTGAAAATCGTTTATGATCTGGCGCTTTATAGAAGTTTTAGCACGATGAAAGCGCCTGAAGAAAACAAATGAAGTTTTTGCTCATCATTTGGAAACGGCTTCCGTTTTGGTTGCAGGGGATTCTTTCGCGGATCATCCGGCCATCGTTTCAGGTTTTTGCCGCTGCTGCGATTTTCGATCAGGATCAAAAAATCCTTCTAGAAAAACTGACGTATCAGGATGTTTATTCATGGGGGTTGCCCGGCGGCAATTTGGATACTGGCGAAGAGCCGGAAGATGCAGTCGTCCGCGAAGTGAAGGAAGAAATCGGATTTGATGTTGAGGTCAAGAAATTGTTAATGGCGAAGAATGCGAATGCCGAACACATTCTCGGTTTGTTCTATTGGTGTGAAATTAAAGGCGGCCATTTCAGCCCGACTTTGGAAGTTTCAGAAATACAATATTTTGCTCTTGATGATTTGCCCGATGTGCGACCATCGGATGTTGTGTTTTTAAAACAATTATTAGAAAAGGTGGATGTTGCAAAAAAGAATTGGCTTGAAGTATCTTTGACTGTAAATGGCGAACTGGCCGAAGCCGTGGCAGATGTACTGGCGCGCTTTGCTCCGAACGGTGTGATGACCGAGCAGGGCGTGAAGTTCGTCAACGATGAAGATGAAGGCACGGCGACTGGGCCGATCACGGTGCGCGCTTATCTGCCCGTCGATGAACAACTTGAAGAGACTCGGCAAAAGTTGGAAGAGTCGCTTTATTATTTGGGGATGATCCAACCACTTCCGCCCGCGACTTTTAAAATGATCGCGGATCAAAATTGGATGGAAGCTTGGAAGCAGCACTACAAGCCGATTCCCATCGGACAGCGGCTCCTCATCATCCCGGCCTGGATCGATTCGCCGGAGCCGGAACGGATTCCGATCAAGATCGATCCGGGTATGGCGTTTGGCACAGGCACGCATCCGACCACGCAATTATGTCTTGCGTTAATGGAGAAATTCTTTGATGATAAGACTGAGGACGGTGGACCGTTGACCGTCCTCGGTCCACCGTCCTCAGTCATTGACGTCGGTTGCGGCTCTGGAATTTTATCCATTGCCGCATTGAAGTTGGGCGCAAAGCAAGCACTTGGCGTGGACATTGACGAGCCTTCGATCAAGAATTCGCGCGAGAATGCAGGTGTGAACGGCCTGGGCAACGAGTTGTTGCTCGGCGTCGGCTCGGTGACGGAGGTTCGCGATGGAAAGTTTGCATTCAAGTCCGCGCCGCTGGTGGTGGCCAACATCCTTGCGCCGATCATCATCCGTCTGTTTGACGCGGGGCTGGCGGATTTGCTCGAGCCGGGCGGCACGATCATCTTGAGCGGAATCCTGCAAGAACAGGCGCAAAAGGTTATTGAGGCCGCGCAGGCCAAAGGTCTAAGAATGAACGAGCAGCGTCAGATGGGGGACTGGGTGGCGCTGGCAATGAGTCGCTAAGTCTCGATGATGAATGTCCGGCCGATGAGGTCAGGCATTTTTATCACCCGAAGGTAAGGTTGTGAATTTTTCTCGATATGCTAAAATGCCGGCCACATAATGAAAAGGAGAATGTTAAAATGAAGAAGAATGTATTGATGATTGTTGTAGCTATTACATGCCTGGCCCTGGCTGTAATGGCATGTAGCGCAGTGTCGATCCCATCCATTTCGGGAAGCGGCACGGGTAGTGGAAATGGGAATGGTGGAGGTACTGGTACAGGCGGTGGCGCTGGAAATGGTAATAGCACC
>JAKAMM010000325.1 GCA_021812905.1 Chloroflexota bacterium
TCGTACGGCACGCGCCAAACGCCGCCGACTTTCTTTGGGTCAAAGAATGAAGGAATCGGAAGATTAGTCATGTGCCATATTCTACTGCTTCTTGCATAAATAAGTGAACCGGAGATGAACCATTGCAAGGCAAATAGCCATACTTCGGCTCAAATAATTTCGCAGTACTCTGTAATCCTAAATAAAAAGTCGGGACTGGATGTCCCGACTTCGATTTATGCGTGCGCTTTCGTTTCCTGCGCGGACCTTTGGCCGGAGAGCCTCAGCCCGAGGCCGATCGCGGCGAAATATAAAACATACGCGATCATCTCCATCAGAGTCGGCGCGGGATTGTAACCAAAAAGGGCACCGAGCAATTGCCCCAATGTCGACTCTCCGCTGACGATAGAGTTGAAGTCCCACACATGTTCAATGATCGCGGGAAGCCATCCCACTTCGGTGAATTCATGCACTCCATGCGCGGCCAGGCCTCCTGCAAAGAGAATCAACAGAAAACCTGTGACTTGAAAGAAGCGCCGCAGATCCAGGCGGACCGTGGAAGCAAACAGCGACCAGCCAAGTAAAATGGCAGTGCCCAAGCCAAGGATGCCGCCAATCAAAGTTTGTTGCTCGTTGGAGGCGAAGACCGAGGCAGTAAGAAAAAGCGCCAGTTCAATGCCTTCCCGCAGGACGGCGATGAACGCTACAAAAAATAGAGCGCGGCCTCCTGAGGAGGAAGCACGCTGTACATCGGCTTCAAGGTTGCTTTTCAGATAACGTGCCTGGCGGCTCATCCAAAAGATCATCCAGGTGAGCAGAGCGGCGGCGACGATCATGGTAAAGCCTTCAAAGATGGCTTCACCCGGGTCTTTCAATTCAAGACCGAAGGTTGTGAGCAAAACAGCCGCCAGAATGCTGATGACACCCGCGCTGAGTGTGCCAAGCCAAACGGCTGGGGCAAAGTCTTTCCGTTGGATTTGGCGAAGTGCGCCGAGCAGGATGCCAATGATAAGTGCGGCTTCGAGTCCTTCGCGCAAAGAAAGCAGATAGCTTGCAAGCATGAACACCTCTCGGTGGTTTGATATAAAAATCAGCCTAACGAAGGCTGATTTATCGGCATTCTATCATGCAGGCTATTTCTTGGCAAGATTTTTGTCATAAAATTGATAAATATTTGTCATCAAGAAAATTGGGCTTACTATCATTTATTGTGCACAGTCTATTTCTTGCTTTGTCTCTTCGTGCCTTTGCCGTGATACGGCGGGACGGTCATGCCGATGATTTTGCACAAGCGTGTGTCCAGCAGGCGCGAACGGAGGCGTGCATCCATCTCTTCGAGCGAGTCCGCCGCGATGGTGATGACCGTCGGCAGTTCCGCGTTGTAGCGATAATTGAACAGTTGATACAGTTTCTCGCGCACCCACGGCGTCATGGACTGCGTGCCGAGGTCATCCAGCACGAGCAGGGGAGCGGTGCGGATTTCATCAAAGCGATGATCGAAGGTGGTCGTGCTGTTCGGGCTGAACGTGGCGCGCAGGTGGTCGAGCAGATCGGGAACCATCACGAACAAAGGCGGGTCGCCCATCTCGGCGCGGTGATTGGCGATGGCGGCGGCCAGATGCGTTTTGCCGCAGGCGT
Source organism: Chloroflexota bacterium (assembly GCA_021812905.1). The sequence goes on from JAKAMM010000325.1 coordinate 1,618, forward strand.
AATCGCCAGTCAATACCAGCCAGCCACGCGGTTTCTGCGCGTAGCCTTGTGTTGCCTCGTAAGCGTCCTTCAAGGATCTGCTGGCGGGCGCGGCCATGTCTTCATCTTTTCGCAGCGAGAAACTTTCAAAGCTGCGGCTGGACAAAAGATCGAGTGAGGACAGCTCCGGATGTCCCGCGTCGGACATCGGGCGGCGGAAGTCGGGCGCGCTGATCTTTGTCTGCGTGACCAGTTCCGGGTCCGAAAGACGCGAGCGGATGCGTGCTTCGATCTCATCGAGCGCGAGATTCGTCGTCACCACCGTTGGCAATTTATTGATGTAACGATAATTAACGATCTGGAATAATTTTTCCTGCGCCCATCCGGTGGCGTTCTGCGTGCCGAAATCATCCAGCACCAAAAGTTTTGCATTGCGGATTTCATCGAAGCGCTGCTCGAAAGTCGTGTCTTGATCGTTATAAGCAAAGCGCAAAGTATCCAGCAAATCGGGGACGGTCAGGAAAAGGGTTGGCACGCCCATGCCGACCGCAAAATTTGCAACTGCCGCGGCCAGATGAGTCTTACCGCATCCATAACCGCCTTGCAATAAAAGCCAGCCGTTCAAACCCTGCGCGTAATGCTGTGCCTGGTTGAAACTTTGTTCGAGTGATGTGGCGTGCATTTCGCCGAGACCTTTTCGTCCACGCGGCTTGAACGATTCAAAGGTGAGGTCTTTGAGTTCATCGAGATGACTTAACGCAAATAAGCGCTCACGCACCGCGTTGGTCACGTTGGCGTGGCGGCAAACACAGACTTGCAATTTGCCAAAGTCTGGATGTCCGACCGGCACATCGTTACGCAAATAGCCCGCGCCGTGACAGTGCGGGCAGTTCGGATCGCCGGGCAGGTCGTGGGGCGTTTCAGCCGCCGGTGAATTTTTTGATCTTGTCTTCGACGTTGCGCTGGCGAGATTTCTGATCGTCTCGTCTATTTTGCTTTTCGCCACGGCCTTCTTCCTTCCAACGTTTCAAAATTGCTTCGGCGTATTTCCAATTGCGCTTGTTATTTGTCACCGCCAATTCAATGGCTTCGGCGATCCACTCGGGTTGATATGTCTCTTCGGCGTCTTTCAACGCGTCAGCGATCAACGGCGTGAGCGGGCCGATATTTTCCTCGTACAACTTGAACACATTCGGACGTTCCATCGGCGGCGCAGACATAATTTTTGCAGACTCACGCCAGTTGCCTTTTGCGAACGCTCCAGCTGCGGCGCGTCCGCGCGGTGAATTGAGAAAATAAAATACGTCCGCCTCATGCCTGGACTCGATCAGGCTTCCGCGCTCGAGGGCTTTTGCAACACCCGAGGCGATCTTGTCCGCAGACAAGCCGATGGCCTCAGCGTCAAAATCCGTCTGGCACATGGCGCGGAATGGACCGTCCATGTGCTCGATGCGCCAGAGGGCGTAGAGGGTCACCTTCAACTCATCCGCGTCTTTGATTTCATTCAACAAATGATGAAAAAAAGAATTGGGGAATTGAGTGAATGTTTCAGAGTCTGTGAAGCCTTTAAAGTTTGTCATTTTATTTTATATCATTGCGAGAGGTGTTCTTCCTCGAAGCAATCTCCT
>JAKAMM010000326.1 GCA_021812905.1 Chloroflexota bacterium
GCTCCCACGCCGCGCGGATCTTGCGCGTCAGCAAATTCGAGACGAGCAGGTAATCGAGATCGCTTTCGTGTTCGCCATACGAAAGGACGACGTGCTGTCCGTTCTCCAGCGAGTCGATGATATTTTTCACGCTGTCCGCGGCGGGCTTCTCGACGATATACGGCTTGTCAAACAAACGGCGCATCTTGTCGTGCAGACCCTCAGCCGCCATCACGTTCACGCCGTTTGCATCCGCCCAAGCCGCCACGCTATCGGGATGCGGCACCTTTTTCATCTTGCCCTTTTCATCCGCCACTTCCACTTCATCGCGGTTCATGGCCTTGAAGTGTGCGAACCAATCATGCTTGAACGATCCGTACAACGCGCTCAACGTAGTGGGCGTGGTCTCTTTTAGATTCAATTCGCGCGTGAGCGTTTCAATATCCGCTGTGGATATGTCGCCTGTTGAGATTTCCAAATTAAAGTCCGGGACCTGGCCTCTGATGGTTGCTCCTGATCCCAAGCCGACGATTCTCACCTTCGACTTGAACTTGGTCTTCAATCCTGTCACAGCCTTTTTCGTGTCTGACGCCACATCGTCGAAGCCATATTCGTTGTGCATGTCCAGCACCAGCACCGAGGCTTTGTTGTAGTGCATCAACCCTGCCAGCACGAGCCGCGTCAAAAACGACTTGCCTGTGCCCGTTGCCCCAAACACGCCGGATGACCTCTGCACGAATTTATCCATGTCAATGCACACAGGGTGATCCTGCTCGCGCGTATACCCGATTATGAAGTTGCCGATCCTGGCTGGGTCGCCAAAAATTTCGGCGATGTCGCCCGCACTCGCCAGATAAACCGGCGCGTGATGCGGCGGCACATTCTTGACGGGCAGAATGCGAGGCTCGTTCTTCAAACCCGTCTCGATTTTTCCGCGCCAGTCTTTATATGCAGGCGTGCCAGGTTCCGGTCCGATCTCGAGCATGAGATTCGGCAGCACTTCGAGATTGGCGTACAACGTCTGTCCGTGCAATGCCTTGGCGATGTGCGCGGGAAAGCGGACTTCGGTCTGCTCATCCGCGAAGCGCGGGTCGGTTGCGCCAAGCTGGATGTCCGTGACGATGCCGTAATAATTCCATTCTCCGCTTTGGACGACGACAAAGGCGCCTTCCTGGATTTCCTGCGGTGAGACGAGGAGTCGCACGCGGAAATTTTCCTTGAGCCCGCCGCCGACCAAGTAGCCAATTTTTGTTCGTTGTTGTTCCATAAAATTTTCCTTATCACTTGTCATTGCGAACGAGCGCTGGTCGAGTACGAAGGTATCGAGACCAAGCGAGTGAAGCAATCTTATGTATTAATGGGCAGCTTTTTGCTTTGGGCCGGGTCTCGATATGGCAGGAGAACACCGCCTACTCGACCACTGGCCCTCGCAATGGCGGTTAAGCCTAATATGGCGGGCCATAAACTTGAATGCCATAGAATTCCGTGTAACAGGCTGTTGCCCAGAACTTTGGATTATCACTTGGACGATCAAGCGCCGCCCAATTATCCATCTTCGGAATAGTTACAGATTGCAGGTGTTCTGCGCGTGCCTGCAGGATTTGTGTATCGGCCGCGTCCCATTTCTGGGCGAATGAAATATATGTGTCCTGATTCTGATTCACGTAAGCTAGAGTTAATACAGATGCTATTGCAATCATCAAACTGGCGGAAACAAGCAATCCGATCTCCAATTGAACCGACGAGCGAACGCGCCCAGCCAGCCTACTTCCAGTAAGAAAACCTGCATACATCCAAAATGCCACCAGCGCAAAAGCTGCAATGCTCAACGTACGCGCAGGCGGCGGCTCGGAATATCCGTATACAGCGGGCGGAATACAAATGAAAGACAGCGCCAACCCGCCCAGCGTCTGCGCCGGAATTGTCCACCAGCGCAATGTGATCTGGTTTTTATATCCTGTTCCGGCCCATGCGCTGACCAATATCGCGCCGATGAAGGCCGTGATTTTTTGCGGAGAGAGGAGAATATCCTGAAGAAAGGAGAGATATGCTCCCACGGAAATTTCCATCCACTTGATGAAGCCCGGAGATGAGGGAAAAGTGGCTTTTCGAATGGCATTGCCCGGCGCCAGCGCAATGATGATCATCGCTACAATTGCTCCGAGACTGGCGGCGGCCAGAAGTTTGAAGGTCGTGTCCATCTTTCTGCCGTTCGCAAACCAACGCAGACCGGCAATAAGAATCAGCATCATGAGCTGAAGCGCCGCAAACGTCTCGCTAAAACCTCCGTTTGCAAAGGTCAGGCCAAAGGCAAGGATGCAAGTCCACAACACAGCTTTGTCGGATTTCAGCCGCGGCACAAACCGTTGGAACAGGAGGGCATAGAGGCTGAATATCACCAAAGGCAATGAATACGAACGCATCCCATTCAACCAGAAATAAGACTGCGCGATATCCGGGCTCAACACGATCACGGCCAGCACGAAACTGGCTCCGATTGCAACCGCAGCGCCAACGCTTGCTGAACCAGGAACGATGATTTTCAGACTGGTGTAAACGGCGGCGATCGTGGCCACAAGCCAGGTCGCTATGGCGATGGGCGGAACCAAATGAGCGCCGTATGGTCCGAGAGTTTTGATCAGAATCAGCCAATCGAAGGCAAAGGCCGTGTAGCGTCCGCTCCAGGTGATGTACCAATACCAGATCGAACGCAGCAGGCCGAATCTGGTTGCGTAATAGGCGGAGCAGTAATCATCCGCCATAAAGCGCGTGTAATTGCCAAGATATGCAAACCCTGCCAGTGCGAGTGTCGCAAAAGCAATGATGGGAAGGGGAAGCCAGAATTGTTTTTTCCTAGTCATCGAGTTTGTATCTATTTTGATATTGCTTCGAGCAAATGATTTCAAACATTTACATCACTCAACGCGCCGAGCACTGACATCAGCGTCGGGTAATCATCTCTTAACAATGTGATGACTTCGTGTGTCGCTTTCTCCCGCCATGACTTATCTTTGTGCGCGGCGCTTGCTTGCTGAATATGCGCGGCGATGACTTCGCCAATCGGAAGTTCCTGTGAAGTCAGGATGTGACGGAAATAGCCGAACTTCTCGGTAAAGCGTGCCACATCCTTGTCGTCACATAGATAGATCACATCCAGACTCAGCGGCGGACGCGGTGGGAGCAGGTGATAAATTTTCGCATCCTGCTCATATCCCACCGCCAGCACGGATATCTCCACGG
>JAKAMM010000327.1 GCA_021812905.1 Chloroflexota bacterium
ATGCGCGCGCCGCAGTGAAAGTTCGCGGAATTTTTTCGCGCGACAGTTCGGCGGTTTTTTCTCCCGAAGTGGATGCTCGGATTCGGGCCGAATTCAAAAACCTAGTCGCCGGAAAATTGGAAATGCCCGAAGGATGGTGATGGACAAATGCAGGCTGATAACTCTGGAAAAATTTCATCGGTTCGTTCGGGCCCTTTGGCCGGACTCTTGACCAACCGGCCTCGCCTCGTCCGGAACTTTTATCTCTTCCTCGCCGGACTGGTTTTGTTTGGCGTCAGTCTCGCTTGCGGCGCAAGTGCAGGCGCGCCTGCGCCCAATCCAACTGTTATTCCCGTGATCGAAGCGACTCAGCCCGCTTCGGCTCCGACTTCCTTTCCAATTATTATTCAACCAACTGCGACGATGGAACAACCCTCCGAGCCGCTGGTCGTTGCGCCGCCCCCGGCTATTTTGGAATCGCGCCGCCTGACTTTGGAATACCCGCCAAAAATTCGCGTCGGCGATTCGGATGTTATCCGCTTGACGCTTGAAATTGACACACTCGGCAACCTCAAGCCGACCGCGGAAGTGCAGGGGAATACCGTCACGGGACAGGTTGTACAAATTCCAAATTTGTTTGACACGCATAACGTCATCGCCGAGGCGCGCTTGGATATGGTGGGGCCGCAGATTCGTCCGAGTGAGTTGATCAGCGAACCGCTCACACCCGGGCAATCAGCTACGTTTTACTGGAGCATTCGTCCAACCGAGGCGGGGATGTTTCGCGGGACGGCCTGGTTCTATTTGCGCTTCGTGGATAAAGTCAGCGGAGTGGAAAGCCGAAAAACGGTATCCGCTCAACCGGTCCAGATCGAGGCGACGAGCTTCTTCGGTCTAGATGGTAACGTGGCGCGCGCTGCTGGCGGGGTTGGTTCATTTATTGGCGCCATCCTTGGAATTCCATTTATGGATGATGTTGTAAAGTGGTTGTATCAGAAAGTTCGTCGTCCAAAGAATACATGACGAAAATCACCTAAAATATTGACATGCTTTCGTAGCGGCCACTTTGTTCTCTATGGTACAATGCAGTCGCTTTGTAGGCAAAACCCGTAACGGAGTACTGATAATGAACGAATGGCTTTACGTTGGTTTATTTTTTATTGTTGGGCTGCTCATTCCTGTGGGCGCGATTGGCGTGGCCTGGATTTTGGGACCGAAGAAATCGAACCCCATTAAGCTGACAACTTATGAATGCGGCATTGAAACGGTTGGAGATAGCTGGGTGCAGTTCAAGGCCCAGTATTATATTTTTGCTCTGGTCTTCCTCGTTTTCGATGTCGAAACGGTTTTTCTTTTTCCATGGGCCGTGCGACTCGGTCAATTGGGACTGTTCGCCGTCCTTGAAGGTATTGTGTTCGTTGCAATCCTGATTGCCGGGTTGGTTTATACCTGGCGCAAGGGAATGCTGGAGTGGGCGTAATTAAATCGTAATTTATAAGAGAAGGCTGATGGGACAAATCCTTTCAGCCTTTTCTTTGTGTGTACAGGAGTGACTCATGAATTTTTGGAATGACCCTCTCAAAATTGCCGCGGACTGGTTGACCGGAATTTTCACCGGTTGGGGAATGCCTGCTGTGATTGCCGGAGTATTGGTGGCTTTTCTTGGCACGCTGCTTCTCATTTCTCTGCTGATGGTGCTGGATATTTTCCTGGTCTGGCTGGAACGCAAAGTGGTGGCGCGCTTCCAGGATCGTCTCGGCCCGAACCGTGTAGGACCATTTGGCTTGATTCAACCATTTGCCGACATTATCAAACTTCTTATTAAAGAAGATACCACGCCTGAAGGCGCAGACCGCGTTGTTTACAATATCGCGCCAATGCTCTCAATGATGTCGGTGTTGATCCTGTGGGCCATTGTCCCGCTGGCTCCCGTCATGCTGGGCGTGGATTTGAACGTCGGCTTGCTTTACATTGTCGCGGCGGGCGCAATCGGCACGCTGTCTATTATCATGGCAGGCTGGTCGTCGAACAATAAATTTGCGACTATCGGCGCGTTTCGTCAGGTGGCCGTGATGGTCTCGTTCGAAATTCCGATGGTAGCGATGTTGTTGATCCCGACCATTTTTGCCAGGACGATGGGCATGAATGGAATCGTTCAGGCGCAAAATACCTGGTATGTCATCTTGTCGCCTTTGGGCGCGTTGATCTTTCTGATCGCCGCCATCGCTGAACTGGGACGCGCTCCGTTCGATATGGCCGAAGGCGAATCGGAATTGGTCTCCGGGTACAACATCGAATATTCTGGAATGAAGTTCGGCATGTTCTACGCTGGAGAACTTCTGCATGCCCTGACCTTCGGCGGCTTTTGGGCGATCTTGTTCTTCGGCGGCTATCGTTTCTTTGGACTTGAGAAGGTCAGCCCGTTCCTGGCGATCATCATTTTGATGGCCAAAGCCTTGGTCGGATATTGGGTCATTATGTGGGTCAAGTACACCATGATGCGTATTCGCATCGACCACATGCTGGCCTTCAACTGGAAATTTCTGACACCGCTTTCCTTTGTGCTTTTGTTGGTGACGGCGTTAATGAATGCGCTTCTGGCCGGGACCCCGGGCTGGATCTACCCAATTGGCATGTTCCTATCGAACATTTTGGTGGCGTGGATCGCGCTGGAGATCGTGCGTTCGTACAGCCGCAGGGAACGCGCAAAGATCGATGGCGTGAAAACTGTGGAAGTTATGCATCATTTATAAATATCGAGTTTGTCTTTACGTATCACGTAATACGAATTACGTAAAAACAGATTCCGAAAAAGGAATTCTATGACAGCATCTCAAATTATTTTTCTCATCGTAGCGGTTGTCACCCTCGGCTCGGCGCTGATGGTTGTGACGAGTCGCAATCTTGTCCACGCCGCGTTATGGCTGGTCTCCACGCTGTTCGGTGTGGCGATCATTTATGCCCTGCTCAACGCCGGATTTTTGGCGGTGGTACAGGTGGTGATTTATATCGGCGCGATCGCGACCCTGTTCATCTTCGCGGTTATGTTGACTCGCAAAGATCAACTTGAAGGCGTGCAAGCAAACAGCGGCTGGTGGCTCGGCGCTCTGATCGCCGTGCTGACTTTCGGCGGGCTGTTCGGAATGCTCCAGAGTTGGAGCGGCTTCTCGAAAACTGCTGCCGACATCCCCGTCGGATTTGACGCAATTGTTCAGTTGGGTAATGCACTAACG
>JAKAMM010000328.1 GCA_021812905.1 Chloroflexota bacterium
AAGGCAGATTTGACACCTTCTTTGCGGAATCGCCTGATTCGGCTGGCAGCTTTTCAAAACCCTGACTTTTACCAGGCGCAAGGGATGCGACTTTCCACGTATGGCAAACCTCGCATCATCAGTTGCTGTGAGGATTTCCCCAAACATCTTGGGCTGCCACGCGGCTGTATGGATGAAGTCACCATTCTGCTCGAATCGTTGCAGATTAAGACGAAACTAACGGATGAACGTTATGCTGGCACTCGTTTAGATGTTCAATTTCAAGGTGCTTTACGCGGTGAACAGCAGCAAGCCGCTGACAGCTTGTTGCAACATGAAACGGGCGTGCTGGCAGCCTCAACCGCTTTTGGTAAAACTGTCGTAGCGGCTTATTTGATTGCACAACGTCAGGTAAACACGCTGGTGGTTGTGCATCGCCGCCAGTTACTTGATCAGTGGGTCCAGGCCTTGAGCCAGTTTCTTGGTATCTCACCCAAAGACATTGGTCAATTTGGCGGTGGTAGGCACAAACCTAACGGAAATCTCGATGTAGCCATGATCCAGAGCTTGAGCCAAAAAGGGGTTGTCAGTGACATGATTGGCAATTACGGTTACCTGATTGTTGACGAGTGCCACCACATTTCTGCGGTCAGCTTTGAGCAAGTGGTCCGCCAAAGCAAGGCCAAATATGTAACTGGTTTGTCGGCGACTGTGACGCGCAAAGATGGACACCAGCCGATAATTTTTATGCAGTGCGGCCCGGTGCGTTACAGGGTGAATGATCGTGACCAGGCAGATAAACGTCCCTTTGATCATAAAGTTATCGTTCGCCCAACAAAGTTCCAATTACCACCTCATCTTCAAAATATCGCCGCCCAATCTATTCAGGAAGTGTACTCATCTTTAGAAAAGGATGATGATCGCAACCAGATGATCGTTGAGGATGTGATTACTGCGGTTCAGGCAAATCGTTTTCCTGTGCTACTTACCGAGCGCCGGGAACATTTGGAAACGTTGGCAGAGTTACTGGCCAAACGAGTTGCGCATGTCTTTGTGATGAAAGGAGGCATGGGTAAGAAGCAACGTAAGCTACTGACGGACCAAATTGCCAACCTGCCGGCCAATCAATCGCGCGTGATTTTAGCAACAGGGCGCTATCTGGGAGAAGGCTTTGATGACGAACGCTTGGACACTTTGTTCCTGGCCTTACCAATTTCCTGGCGTGGCACGCTAACCCAGTATGCCGGTCGTTTGCACCGCTTGAACGCGACCAAGAAAGAAGTAATCATCTATGATTATGTGGATTTTGAGGTGCCCGTCTTAGCGAGAATGCACGGTAAACGGCGAGCCAGTTATAAGGCGCTTGGATACGAAATCGAATTGTCCCAGAATGATAAAACCGTGCAATTAACACTCGCTGACCTGTAAGACAATGGGATGTTGTTTATTTCCTTCCCATAATTTCTTACCGACACGGTTCATACACCCCATTTGACTTTCCGTTATATTGTGAGCTGGCAGGTAACCTGTCAGCTCATTCTTTACATGTTGGGAATATTGCTTATTCTCTCGCAATAACAAAAAACAGGAGGCCAAAATGGTTCGTAGAGCAGTGATCTACATCCGCACCTCATCTGAAACCAGTGATGTAGGCCTGAACTTGTAGCCGTACACGATCACGCCTCGTTCATCTCCATCGTTCTTCATTTTGCGGGTCACCATTTCGACGGGCATTCCAATCTTGACGGCGGAATTATCCACATCGGTCAACTGGGCGGTGACCATTGGGCCTTCCTGCAGTTTCACAAGCGCGACCGTGTACGGGGCGTTGGCGTCAAATCCGGTCGGGGCTTCGTAGATCGTCGTGTATGAATAAACTTCACCCTTGCCGCTGAAGCTGTAGAGTTCCTTGGCCTCATCGCCGCAATTCGGGCAGACATCGCGTGGGGGGAAAATCTTGTAATCACAATGTGGGCAGACTTCGCCTACTAGAGAATAGCGTTGTTGTTTCAAGCGCCAGTGCCGAGGAATTTCCATTTTGCAGATCCTTTCTTATGATGGTAATTCTATCCGGCTCGACTCTCAAACGCTATCAGGATTTGTCTAATCTAATTGTTGCAGGATGTGACTTACCGCAGTAGATGCCGGCCCGCCGAGTGACTGGATTAGCCCATATTTTGCGCCCGCGACTTGGTTCGCTCCGGCCTCGGACCTTAGCTGGATTGCCGCTTCGACGGCTTGATACACGCCGGTCGCACCGCCGGGAAAGCCGCGGGCTTTGAGTCCGCCAAAAGTCGCGCAGGGGATGCGGTCTTTGAGTCCGATCGAGCCGTCGGCAGCCTGCTTCCAGCCTTGTCCTCGGATTGCAAATCCAACCGACTCCAATTGCAGCGCGGCATAGATACTGAACGCGTCGTGATACTCAAAGAAGTTGATCTGGTCGAGCGTGATGCCTGCCTGTTTGATGGCCTTGCCCGCGGAAAGTTGCGCGGCTTCGAAGTACAGCATGTCTTTGCGATCATGGAGGGCGAGTGTATCGGCCGCGGCGGCGGAACCGGCGATCTTCACGAGCGGATGTGGAAATCCGTTGGGCAGTAAGTCGCGGCGGGTTAACACAACCGCTGCCGCACCGTCTGCGTTCGGGGCGATGTCGAACATGTTGAGTGGCTCGCTGACCATTTCTGCTTTGGCGTAAGTCTCGGCTTTGATGGCCTTGTGGAACATGGCATATTTATTTCCGGCGCCGTTTGTGTGTGCTGTGAGTGCGAAACCAGCAAGCCCATCAGCAGGAACTTGATACTCGTGCATATAACGGCGCATGAGCAGCGCGGCTTGTGCGGTGGGCGTCATGCCCTGCACGGCTTCGAAATCGGAGTCGCCAGTTGTGGCAAGAGCCGCGTCCACACTCGCGCCAATCTGGTCGGTAAATTTTTCCACGCCGAGGACGAGCGCTGTATCCACCATGCCGCTTGCAACGGCGAGATAACCCTGACGAAGCGCCGCGCCGCCGGATGCACCCGCGGCTTCGACGGTGACGGCTTCGATGCCGGTCAGCCCCGCATAATCCGCGATGAGCGCACCGAGGTGCGCCTGGTTGGAAAGATTAGGGGCCAGCATGTTGCCCACGTACAGGGCCTGTGGTTTCAGCCCGCCCGCGTCTTTGACCGCGGCTTGAATGGCGTCGAAGGCCAGGTCGCGCAGACCAATGTCCCAATGCTCGCCGACTTCTGTT
>JAKAMM010000329.1 GCA_021812905.1 Chloroflexota bacterium
TGAGCCAATTGACTGGCACAGGGGAGCAAAATAAGTTGGGTCAACCACTACACAGCGGAAGCCCAGGTCACGGCGATGACTCTTCGGCAAGTCAGAGCGACGCGTCGAGGCTGGTGTCTCCTCGGCTTTACTCTTATAACCGGCTGAACGGATCGAACGCAACAGACCTGTGTCCGGGCCGAACGGGTTGTGAAGCGGACTGATCTTGTAATACAACGCGCTATACCAATCAGCCACCCACTCGAAGGCGTTGCCTTCCATGTCCAACGCATGGTAATAGCTTTGACCCTGCGGATACTTCGTCACGTCGGTGGTTTTGCCTACACAGTTATTAAAGTTCAAGTAATCGCAAGTCGGCGCATGATCGCCCCACGGATAAAGATTTCCATCCGGGCCACGCGCGGTTTTCTCCCATTGGGCCTCGGTTGGCAACGCGCCATGCACAAACGAACAATACGAAGAAGCCTGATCCCAATTCACACCGTTAACCGGATCGTTCGCGCGCATGATATCGGTGTATCCAATGTTATCGATCAAGTCCGGCGTCTTGCATTTACCAGCATTCACACAAAGCGCATATTGCTGGTTGGTAACCTTGGCCTGATAAATCCAGAAGTCGCTCAACGTGACGGTATGGATTGGATTATCCGATCCGCCGTGACCCATTGTAAAAGGACCGCCCGGCACAGCTACAAGGATACTGCCATCAACATACGGCCACATCGAGCCGATTTCCATCGGCGGGCCGGACAGATTAACCGCGACCAGAGTTGGTGTTATTGCCGCTTCGGTCGGGACCGGAATCAGGGTCGCCGTTGTGGAGGGTTCCACCGGCGCCTGGGTCAGCGGTGCTTCGGTTGGAATGATGCCCTTGGGCGCGCATGCTGCTAAAAAAATTAAAAGCGCCATGCTAACGTAAAAACCAAATCTCATGTGTTTCATTCATTCTCCTCTCGATAATCCTTTGGACAACTTTATTATATTCAGTTTCAATATATGCTCATTCCCCCAAAGGTTTGGGCAGAATTTTTAAACACAAAAGACGCAATGGGCACAAAGGCAAAAGAAAAAAAGTCGCCTTTCCTTTGTGTACTCACCTGCACTGCATCAAACGCAATGCGGTGCAAGTGTCGTGGCCTTTGTGTTTAATTCGCTCTTTTGATCTCCTCCACAGCTTCTGGATTCACCAGTGATGATGTGTCGCCCAATTCCTGGCCAAGATACGCCGAACGGATCATACGCCGCATCACTTTGGCATTACGCGTCTTCGGCAGGTCGCTGACAAATAGAACAGACTTCGGCGCAAGCGGTTTGCCCATTTCATCCACAACCATTTGTTTTAATTCTGCCCGCAATTTTTCGCCGGGTGTAACATTTTTCTTTAGCACGCAAAAGACAACCAGCGCCATGCCTTTGATTTCGTCCGGCACGCCGATGGCAGCGGACTCAACTACGGCATCGTGATGCACCAAAATCGATTCGACTTCCGCCGGTCCGAGTCGTTTGCCTGCGATTTTTAATGTATCATCCGAACGGCCGAGGATATACCACAAGCCATCCGAGTCAATTGCGGCAAAATCTCCATGCACCCACACATTTTCAAAACGTGACCAGTAGGTATCGAGGTAACGCTGCGGGTCTTTCCAGAATCCGCGCGTCATGCCGATCCACGGCGCTTTGATGACCAGCTCGCCAACTGCATTGCGAATCGAATTTCCATTTTCATCCACTATGTCCGCGGCCATGCCGGGACACGGCGCGGCGAAGGCGCACGGTTTGAGCGGCATCAACGGATTGCCCATCACGATCCCGCCGGAGATTTCTGTGCCGCCCGAATAATTGATGATCGGGCGTTGGCGGAGTCCAACGTCAGTGAAAAGCCAAAGCCACGGGTCCGGGTTCCACGGTTCACCCGTCGAGGCGAAGAAGCGCAGCGAAGATAGATCGTGTTTGGCCACCATCTCCGATCCATGCGGGATCATCGTCCGCACAAAAGTTGGCGAGAGTCCAAGTTGAGTAACTTTGTGCCGCTCGACCATTTCCCAAACACGATCAGGTTCAGGAAAATCCGGTGCGCCATCGTATAAAAACATGGTCGCGCCCAAAAGCAAAGTTCCGAACACCAGCCACGGCCCCATCATCCAGCCCATGTCGGTCATCCAAAACATCACATCGCTCGGACGGGCGTTGGCCGCGTCGAACGGATGCACGTCAGTGCCGAAGGCCATATCCTGCGCGGCCTTGATCGGAAAACCGCAATGCGTGTGAACTGCGCCCTTCGGCTTGCCGGTCGTGCCCGAAGTGTAGATGATCATCAACGGGTCTTCCGCCGATGTTTTTTCAGTGTCAGTTTGCGCATCCTGTTCCGCGACCAGTTCGTGCCACCAATGATCACGATATTTCATCATCGAGATTTCCTGACCGGTTCTTTTCAAGACGATCATGTGCTTCAAGGTCGGGACTTGTGCGGCGGCTTCATCGGCGACGGATTTCATCTCGACGGATTTGCCGCGCCTGAACGCGCCGTCAGCTGTGAACATGGCTTTTGCACCCGCATCGGCCAGACGGCTCGCGACCGCCCCCGCACCGTATCCGCTAAAGAGCGGCAGGATGATCCCGCCGATTTTTGCAATTGCCAATAGCGCGATGACGATTTCCGGCGTCAGCGGCATGAACAGGCCAATCGCCTCGCCTTTGCCTAGTCCAAGTGAACGCAGCGCGTTGGCGCAGCGATTGACTTCCTGATAAAGTTCTTTATAGGTCAACGTTTTTGTCGCGCCTTCTTCACCTTCCCAGATCAGCGCATTGCGTCTGCGTTTATCAGTGGCCTGCCACTTGTCTACGCAGTTGTGGACGATATTCATTTTTCCCGCTACGCACCATTTCGGGAACTGGATACCCGCCGATAAATCCACGACATGCGAATAAGGTTTGTAAAATTCGATGCCGAGATATTCAATGACAGCATCCGTAAACCAGGCCACGTCTGATGTGGAGCGCTGCATCAGCTCGTCAAAATCTTTGATCTCATGTTTACGCATGAAGGCGGTTAAGTGTGCGCGCTCGATATATTCCGTCGTTGGCTTCCAGACGATCTCACCGCCAAAATCAAATGTGTCGGACATAAAAATCTCCTTGGGCGAATTGCTTCCATTATACAGATGTGCAACGCGATTTGCCAATTGAAAAAACAGGGTTTCTTAAA
>JAKAMM010000330.1 GCA_021812905.1 Chloroflexota bacterium
GACGCGTGACCGGGATGCTGAATTTGTTACCGTCGCGGCTTCCGCGACGGAAATTATCCGACTACTTGAGAAGACAGCGGGGGAAACAAGGGAAGTGTTCTCCACCTTGAACGAATCTGATTTGAATGGCACCCGCCAGACGAAAGGCCGCGTCGTTCCGGTGCGTTGGTGTATTTTACACGTGATTGATCATACGTCGCTTCATTTGGGGCACATGCAGATCACATACCAATTATGGGCAGGAGGCAAGAGTGTCCCATCGCCTCTATGGTTTGACCGCTTACCCAAAAATCAATAGACATAATGTAAAATGCGCCGTGTAATTGACCAAACAACCTGACGAAATCGGATATTTTTTTCATCACCAATTATTTAGGAGTTGAAATTCCATGAAGCCAGCGCCATTCGAATATTATGCGCCCACAACTGTAGATGAAGCCTTATCTTATCTGACTAAACATGGCTATGATGCCAAAGTTTTAGCCGGTGGGCAAAGCTTAATTCCCATGATGAATTTCCGCCTGGTTCAGCCCTCCGTCCTGATTGATTTGAACAACATTCCCGAACTTTCCTACATTCATCCCGATGAGAATGGAGGTTTGCGTTTGGGGGCCATGACTCGCCATCATCATGTGGAGATTGATCCCCTGGTTGCGGAACGGGCTCCTCTGCTTCACGAAACCATGCCCAAGATTGCCTATTCTCAAGTCCGCAGCCGCGGGACCTTTGGCGGCAGTGTCTCTCATGCAGATCCATCGGCTGAACTTGTATCTTTGAGTGTAGCTTTAAACGGGCATTTCCGTTTAAAGAACCAAAAAGGTGAACGGTGGGTTCCGGCAAATGAATTTTTTACCGGACTATTTACGACGGTCCTGGAACCTGACGAATTATTGGTAGAGGTTGCGCTGCCTTCCATGCCGGTACGATCTGGATGGTCATTGATGGAAGTTGCGCGTCGGCCTCATGATTTTGCCCTGGTCGGCGTAGCGGCAGTGGTTTCTTTGGATAAGAATAATCTATGCCAGCAGGCTCAGATGGTATTTTTGAGTGCCGGTGATGTCCCAATGGTTGCTCATAAAGCAGTTGAATTACTCAAGGGACAAGCATTTACATCGGAAGCCATTATTGCATCTGCTGATGTTGCCGCTTCTGAAGATATTGATCCGGGCAGCGACATTCACGCCACGGCGGAATTCCGCCGCCATCTGGCAAATGTTCTAGCAAGGCGTGCGCTTGAACAGGCTTTCAAACGCGCCGCGGATAATAAATAAGGTGACAACAATGGAGACAACCATGCAAAACTTATTCGATCTCGCTATAACCGTCAACGGTACCCACTATGAACATGCTCTTGAGCCGCGTACCCTGCTCAGCGACTTCCTGCGTCACTATCTTAGCTTGACCGGCACACATGTTGGTTGCGAGCATGGCGTTTGCGGAGCCTGTACGGTTTTATTGGATGAGGAACCAGTTCGCTCATGTCTGATGTTTGCTGTTCAGGCGCATGGACATGAAGTCACTACAATCGAAGGATTGGGGACGATTGATAACCTGAGTCCGATCCAGGAAGCCTTCCAGGAGGCTCATGGTTTGCAATGCGGATTCTGTACACCGGGTATCTTGACCACGGTCAAATCATTCCTGGAGCAGAATCCTGATCCAAGCGAAGATGAAATCCGTGAAGCGATTTCAGGAAATCTCTGCCGTTGTACGGGTTACCAACACATCGTTGACGCCGTCAAATTGGCCTCTGAAAAGATGAGGGTGTGAACGAGTTGAGAGAAGAACGTCCCGAAGGTTGAATGGAGAGACTTTGGTTGTTTATTAAACCTTCGGGACGGTTGTTTCAAATATCTTATCCATTATCGTGTTGATGACACAGGAGTAGAACTGTGACCAAAAAGTTCATTGGAAAACGCATTGTACGAAACGAAGATCCACAACTACTGACTGGGCAAGCTCTATTTGTGGATGATGTTAAAATCCCCGGTATGCTCCACGCGGCTTTTCTGCGCAGTGATTACGCCCATGCCCGTTTGCTGAGCATTGATGTATCCAAGGCTCGCCAACGACCGGGAGTAGTGGCCATCTTCACCGCGGAAGACATGGGCAATGACTGGCAGCCGGGTCCTCCTTTGGTTTCTCCTCCCCCAACTGCAAAAGATGTTATTTTCCATTCGCGCCGACAAGTTCCCCTCGTCAAAGACAAAGTTCGACATGCAGGCGAAGCGATTGCAGTGGTCGTCGCGGAGAGCCGCTACATCGCCGAGGATGCGGTCGAAGATATTTTGGTTGAACTCGAACCATTGGAGGCCGTGGTTGATTTGGAAAAAGGTCTGGAGGCGGGCAGTCCCTTGGTGCACGATGATTTGGAATCGAATCTAGCCGCTCACCTTTTTCAAAAAAAGGGTGACTATGAAACAGCCAGGGATAAGGCTGATCTGGTTATCAAGAGAAGAATAGTCCTTGACCGCGGCGCGGCTTCAGCAATGGAAAATCGCGGCATTGTTGCCAACTGGGATGCAAAGAGTCAGCATCTAACAATATGGGATACAACCCAGGCCCCAATTCCGATTCGCAATGGGACCGCGGCCAGATTGGGACTATCAGAACATCAGGTGAGAGTGATCGCTCCCTTCATCGGCGGCGGATTTGGCCCCAAAATGATGATGTTCTACGCCGAAGAGTTGGTGATCCCCTGGGCATCGAAGAAACTGAGTCGCCCAATCAAGTGGATTGAAGATCGGCGGGAAAATTTTTATGCCACCACGCAGGAACGCGGACAAATTCACGATGTCGAAATAGCCCTGAGCGAGGATGGGCACATCTTGGGCTTGAAGGATGTATTCCTGCATGATACCGGCGCTTATGATCCTTATGGCTTGACCATCCCTCTCAATACCCAGTGTCACGCGATGGGTGGGTACGATGTAAAAAACTTCGCAACGGAAGTTAGCGTGGTTTTCACAAATAAAACTCTCGTCACTCCTGTTCGCGGAGCCGGGCGGCCTCAAGGCATCTTCATCATAGAACGTCTTTTGGACATCGCTTCCAAAGAGTTGGGAATTGATCGAGTGGAAATCCGCAAGCGCAATCTTATTCCTCCGGATGCTTTTCCTTATGAGCATAAGATTATTGATCAAGCCTTTGCGCCCCTTATCCTGGACAGCGGCAATTACTGGCCTGTAATGGAGAAGGCGCTT
>JAKAMM010000331.1 GCA_021812905.1 Chloroflexota bacterium
TCGATTGCCTCCGCGTGATAATGAAGTTCAACGCCTTCTTCCACCAGGCGATGTTCCACTATTTTGGATTCGTGTTCGTCGAGAACGTTGTTCCAATAACGGTCGCCGCGCAATAAATAATGGACCTTTACGCCGCGTGCCAGCAATCCTTCTACAATTTCAAGCGCCGTAATACCGCCGCCGACAACAACTGCTGTTTTACCGCGCCGTGCAAGCTTCAGGATCTGCCGCGCATCATCAAGATGATCCAGCTTGACCACCCCGGGCAATTGCACTCCAGGAATGGTTAACAGATGGGCGCGTGAACCGACTGCCAGCAGAAGCCGGTCATAACTGACGCTGACTACGGTTAAACCTTCCTTGGATGAAGAAGCAGTTTGCATTTCGAGCTGATGAACGTCCGGCAGGATGCGCGTTACATGTCCTTTTAAATAACGAAAGCGAAGTTTGCGAAATGTATCCGCCATTTGCGGAAACAATTGTTTATCATGAACTTCCCCCGTTAAAAAGTAGGCCAGCCCAGGCCTGGAATAATAACCATGCGGATCATCACCGATCATGGTGATCTCGCCCGCCGAATCCACAGACCGGATGGCTTCAATCGCAGCGACACCCGCGACGCCGGTTCCAATAATCACGTATTTCATTCCGACCTCCGCGCAAACAAATTGGTGTGCTCAAAACGCAGCACACCGCGCGGACAGCGCGCCACACACTCGCCGCAGGTCAGACATTCGCTATGCGTGATCGACTCGCCGCGCCAGACATGCGCACGCACGTCGATTTCGATCGGGCAGTTATATGAGCAGATACCGCACTGCACACAGCGCGCCGGGTCAGGTACAACGTGGCCGCCAGCTAATACTTGACGGCGGGTTGAACTTTTTCCAAAAATATCTTTGAAAGCCATAGTGTCCTTCGAGTTTAAGTCGTCTGGACTACAAAAAAGTTACGGGGTTCACTAACGCCATTATATGCCAAACAACAGGGCAACAATTACAAAAAGTAATTCTCCATAGCCAACCGGTTTGTAAAGCCCCACAAATAAAAACAGAGTTGCACTTTCGTGCAACTCTGTTGACTCGTAAAAAATTGCCTTACGAAATCAGTTTTACGTCGGCGGCCTGCAATCCCTTAGGGCCTGTCTCGACAGAGAACTCAACCTTCTGTTCAGGCTCCAGCTTACGATAGCCTTCCATTTGCAGAGCGGAGAAGTGGACGAATACATCCTCTCCACCATCCCGGCCTATGAAGCCGTAGCCCTTGGTGGCATTGAACCATTTGACGGTGCCAGTATAACGTTCGGACATCTTACTATTCTCCTGCTTAAAAAATTTATCCCGCGCGGTGGGTGTGACTTGCGCATCAGACATTCACGGGATGTGACGCAAGATTATCATGTGCGTTTTGGCGTGTCAAGACCGATTTTAATTTTCTTGCGGACAACGGCATAACGAGACGTAAGATGGAACCAGGGCGGCGACCAACGTGTTTGAAACGCGGCTTTACGGATGACCTGCCGCATCTCATCCGGACCCTGGAATGGCTCCAGCAAATTGAGCGACCTGCCCAACTCAAATGCCGCGTGTGCATCCGACCCGACTGTCCCCGCCAGATTGTGCTGGCGGGCAAACTCCCCCGCCCGACGATTGAACGCGGGCGACATGCAACGTGAGTTATAGACTTCGATGGCATCCACCAGCGAAATGATCTCCACTAAGTCTTCTTCCTTCCATCCTCCACTCCGCCACCCATCGAACGGATGCGATACACTAATAAATGCATTCTGCGCCCGCAAACGTTCAATTGTCTCCAGCGGCGAAAGCATCGCCGGGATCTCGTCTATTACGTAGGCCGCCAGGATTTCTCCTCGGGTGGTCATAATCTCCTCGCCCACGATCACCCGCTGCGGGTCCAGAGCCTGGGCCGCCTGCGCCCCCTCAATTGTGTTATGGTCGGTCACCACCACGCGGTCAATTCTTTTGAGGCGGCAAATATCCACAAGAGTCCGTGGAGACGTAAGTGAATCCTTCGAGAAGATTGTATGGCAGTGAAATTCAACGTGTAACATACTCCGATTGTACATGCAAAAATTACCCGATTTGCCAATTTCGTTATAAAATCAGACTCACATGGAAGAAAACGAAACACCCCTCTACAAAAAGCCCATCTTCTGGACCGGCTTCTGGATCATCATCCTGATTGGCCTGTACGCCTACCAGATATTCGCCCAGCCGACCTTCAACAGTGTCTTTGGCATCATCTGCAATAGCCTGATGTTCCTGGCCTTATTCCCGTTTTGGATGGCTTTCTACGCACAGTTCATCCTGCCGGTGCGGACGCTTGACAACCGCTCGAAGATCATCAATCGCCTTTACCGGCACATGTCCAAATCACACGGCCCAGCCCTGTTCATCAAGGATGGGCGCGTGATCACCAATGAGAGGGAACTCGAGCAGAAACAGGCTGGCGTGATTTGGCTCGACACAGCCAGCGCTGCCGTTACGCGCACCACCACGGCTTACAAACAAGTGCTCAGCCCCGGCGTTCACTTCACGGACGATGGCGAGTATCTGGCTGGCTGGCTGGATTTGCACACACAGGTTCAGAGCATTGGTCCAAAAGAAAGCGACCTGCCATTTCATAAATTACCCGAAGATGCGGACGATGAAGCCAGGGCCAGACACAAAGATGCGCAGGAGCGACGAACAGCCGTCAGCGCGTTGACCCGCGATGGCATTGAGGTAGTGCCGAACGTCACAGTGGTATTCAAGATAGATGCCAGTCCCGCCAAAGGCAATGAACCTGGTTCGCGTTTTGGATACGGTGAGAACGCGGTCTTCAAAGCCATCAGCATGGAAGGCGTAGACCCCGGCGCTAAAGATGCATCCCGCCGCGTGGCTTGGAATCAAATCCCGGCGCTGATCGCCGCGGATCTGTGGCGCGAATACGCGGCTAAATTCACGCTTACCCAACTATTCGAACCCGCCCAGCCCACCCTGCCAGATGTCCCGCAACCGGAGCCACCCAAAGTCAGGCAGGAGCCGCTCCCGCTCCCGCCCGCCAAGGCAGACCCGTTCACGGAAATCCTGCGCTATTTCAATAACCGAATCGAAAAACACCTTGAAGAAGCGGATAGTGAAAAGCCAAACAACCTTCCAGCCCCGGCCGGAGCGGCCTCC
>JAKAMM010000332.1 GCA_021812905.1 Chloroflexota bacterium
GAGCACAAAGAAGGCGTCGCAGCATTTTTGGAAAAGAGAAAACCGAAATTTATTTAACCACAAAGGCACAAAGGACACGAAGAATCCTTTGTGCTCACGAAGAAAAAGACTCTGTGTTCTCTGTGTCTCTGTGGTGAGAACAATTATGGAATTTGAACCCGTCATCGGACTTGAAGTCCACGCCGAGCTTCAAACAGAATCGAAGATGTTCTGTTCGTGCGAAGTAGTCGACTCCACGACTGCCGCGCCGAACACAACGGTCTGTCCCGTTTGTTCGGGGATGCCGGGTACATTGCCCGTCGTCAATCAAAAGGCGGTCGAGTTTGGAGTCCGTGTGGCGCTGGCGTTGGAATGTGAAGTTCAACACACCAGCATCTTTGCGCGCAAAAATTATTTTTATCCTGACCTGCCCAAAGGCTATCAAATCTCGCAGTATGAACAACCACTGGCGATCAACGGCAAATTGGTTATTCGAACATCCGATGGCGAGCAGACCATTCGCATGCGCCGCGTGCATTTGGAGGAAGATACCGGCAAGCTGACTCACGTCGAACGCGATGGAAAATCATATTCGCTCGTGGACTTGAATCGTGCAGGTGTGCCACTGCTCGAAATTGTGTCCGAGCCTGATCTGCATTCCGCAGAAGCCGCGCGCGCCTACGGCGAAGCTTTGCGCGACATTTTGCGTTATCTCGGCGTCAACAGCGGTGACATGGAAAAAGGTGTTATCCGTTTTGAAGCAAATGTGTCGGTGATGAAAAAAGGGGATAAGGGATTGGGGACGCGAACTGAGGTGAAGAATCTAAATTCATTCCGTGCGCTGGAACGCGCAATTGAATACGAGATTGCACGTCAAAGTAAGCTCATCGAAGCGGGCGGAACCGTCGAACAGGAGACGCTCGGCTGGAACGAAGCGCGCGGCGAGACATATTCCCAGCGCAGCAAGGAAGATGCACACGATTATCGTTATTTCCCCGAACCCGATTTGCCTCCGCTGGTTGTGGGGCAAGGTTGGATTGATGAGATCAAAAATGAATTGCCTGAACTGCCGCGCGCAAGATATTTGCGATTTATCAAAGATTATAGTTTGACCGAATACGATGCCGCGCGTCTGACTGAAGAAAAAGAAGTTGCCGATTATTTTGAATCGTCGGTCCATCGTCTGCCGTCTACCGTCCAGCCAAAAACTATCGCGAATTGGATGCTCGGCGATTTGTTCTCGTTGATGAACCAGGCCAATTTAACGATAGGCCAGCTCAAAGTCCGGCCTGAGGCGCTGGCGGAGTTGGTGAAAATCGTATCCGAAGGGCAGATCAATCAAACCAGCGCACGGGAAGTCTTGAACGAAATGTTCGAATCCGGCAAAAGCGCCTCGGAAATTGTCGGAATGCGCGGACTCAAGCAGCTTTCGGACGAATCGTCCATCGCGGAGCTGGTCAGCCAGGCACTAAAGGAAAATCCAAATGAAGTTGCCAGTTATAAATCGGGCAAAACGGGTGTGGTCAACTTCTTGTTCGGACAAGTGATGAAAAAAGCGGCAGGCAAGGCCAATCCGCAGGTGGTGCGTACCGAACTGGAAAAGCAACTGGCACAGTGACCTCATCCATGACCTATTTGTGATAACCTTCATATTGACGGAGGGAAAAAAGTCGAGTAAGGTTAAGCGGCAAGTGAAAACTCAGGAAATTTATTGATATGACCTGTTTTTTGACATAGGCATTTTGTAAGCGGGCACCGTCCGAACGTGCCCGCTTATTTTTTTCTAAAAAATCCTTTCAGGAGAACAGAATGGCTGAACAACTTAATGCGTTTGAAATGGCGCAGGAACAATTTGACCATGTGGCAAAACTGCTCAAATTGGACTCCACCGTCTCAGAGATGCTTCGCTGGCCGATGCGCGAATATTCCTTCCGCATCCCGGTGCGGATGGATGACGGCTCAACACGCGTCTTTCAGGGATTCCGCGTGCAGCATAACGACGCACGCGGCCCCAACAAAGGCGGCATCCGTTTCCATCCGGCTGAGACGCTGGACACCGTGCGCGCGTTGGCAACCTGGATGACGTGGAAATGCGCCGTGGCGGATATCCCGTTGGGCGGCGGCAAAGGCGGCATCATCGTGGACCCGGCAACGCTTTCCGTTCACGAAAAGGAGCGCTTGTGCCGCGGCTGGGTGGACGTGATGTGGAAGAACATTGGTCCGCGCAACGACGTGCCCGCCCCGGATGTTGGCACAACGCCGCAGATGATGGGCTGGATGATGGATGAATATTCCAAGCTCGTGGGGCAGTACACGCCGGGTGTGTTCACCGGCAAGCCTTTGGGCGGCGGCGGATCAGAAGGCCGCACCGAAGCGACCGGTTATGGCGTGATCTACACCGTGCGTGAAGCGATGAAGCATTTGAAGATGGACCCGAAAAATTCCGTGGCGGCCATCGAAGGTTTTGGAAATGTAGCGCAGTATGCCGCGATTGGTTTTATCGAAATGCTGGGCGGAAAGGTCGCCTGTGTTTCCTGCTGGGATCGCAATGATAAAAAGTCATATACCTATAGCCACAAGGATGGCATTGACCCGCATTTCCTGCTGACCATCGTGGACGAGTACGGCACAATTGACAAGAAGAAGGCTCAGGACAAAGGTTATGTGGTTGAAGATGGCGGAGCATGGATCACGAAGGATGTGGATGTGTTGATCCCCGCGGCGATTGAAGGCCACGTCAACGCCGATACAGTCAAGACAATATCGAAGCGCGTCAAGCTCGTGGCGGAAGGCGCCAACGGTCCTGTCACGCCCGAAGCGGACGAATACCTCAAGGCGAACAAGATCTTTGAAATCCCGGACTTCCTCTGCAACGCGGGCGGTGTAACAACTTCCTATTTCGAATCGGTTCAGAACGATATGAATTTCTACTGGACCAAGCAGGAAGTTCTTGAAAAGCTCGATACCAAGATGACGCAGGCGTTCAACGCTGTGCTTCACATGAGCGAGAAGGAAAAAGTCTACATGCGCGACGCGGCTTATATGGTTGCAATTGATCGCGTGGTCAAGGCCATGCAGTTGCGCGGCTGGGCGTAGAAATTTATCTTTCCAAAATAAAAGTAGGGGCACAGCGTCGCTGTGCCCCTACAATTTTTAAGATTGATTTTATATCTCGCAAAACCGATCTATCCGTTTGCCGA
>JAKAMM010000333.1 GCA_021812905.1 Chloroflexota bacterium
TTGAATAAGCTCGGTAACGCGGCAGGCGAGTTCATCCACTTGCAAAACACTGGCGATCTGCGTGCTGACTTCGCGCACGAGGTTCAATTGCCCCATGCGAAAACGTTCCACCTCGGCGCGATGCGAGGCATATAAACCGACCGCCACAACGCTGGCCAGGCTTTCTAAAACTTCAAGTTCTTCCTTTTGGAAATTGGGACCTTTGGAACGCGTGACTTGCAATGCCCCAAGCACAAATCCCTGATCTTCGATCGGGACAGCCGCATAAACTTTTTTACTGGCACTCTTCTTTGTCGCCCGTACGATGCAAGCCTTGCGTTTTTCAACAGCGCGGCGCATCCCGTCCAACCGAGGCTGCGGAGGAAATAAATGTTTTTCCTTCCAGTCAGGCAGGCGAAATAAATTCTCGTGCAGCCAGACATCGACTCGTCCGTCGAGCAAACGAGTCGCCATCGAAACGATCCGGTCACGTTGGGCGATCAGTGAATTGGTGTTGACTAATTGTTCGCCAAGGCTGGCAATCTCGCGCCAATCCAAAGAATCTGGCGAACGGGTTGAGGCGGCCATGGTTATCCCTTCCGCTTCACCAACGTAAGCAGGTTTCCTGACGGAGTAATCTCATAACGAACTTCATCCATCAATTTCCGCATCAGGAAAATTCCCAGGCCGCCAATCTTGCGATCAGAAAGGTCGGCTTTTATATCGGGTTGCGCAACTTTAGACGGGTCGAACGACTTGCCATGATCGAAGAATGTGATCACCAAACGATCATTTTTAAAGTCACAAGTTAATTCAAACGAAGCGTCCACGATTCCATCACAGGCATGCTCAATAATATTTGTGGCAGCTTCGTCCGCGGCCAGTTGGATGGAATAAATATCTCTTTCGCTAAAGCCAGATACGCGCGCCTGCTCGCCGACGAAGTCACGGATCTCGTCGAGATAATCAAATTTGGCAGGAAAAGTCAACGCGGTCATTGGCAATCAAAGGCCGCCTCACACGGAACTGTAGGCGGCCTCCGTTCAATAAAATGGATACTCACTGATGGCTAGAAATTGCCAACTGCTTCAAGCGGGTCGGCGTAAGTTTTGAATAATTCTGTAAAGCCTGCCAGCTCAAGTGCCTCGCGGATACGATCAGGCACTGTAGCCAGAAAAACCTCACCGCGATTATAACGTTTGCAATTGCGCTGGGCGGCAAGCAGGGCACGGAACCCGGCGCTGGACATATATTCCAGAGCGCTCATATCCACGACCAGCTTGAAGACGCCTTTATCCATCTGAGCGTCCAGCGCCTGAGTGAATTGCGGCGCAGTGGCGCTATCCACGCGCCCCGTCACCGAGACCATGTTGCAGTGCTTAAATTCCTTGATGGTAACTTCCATGATCATCCTCCGTCTAAAAGGGTGCGGTTTCTTGAGATTGATAAAATTATATCATGGGTGAATAAATTTACATTTTTAAGCCGAAATGCCCTGTACAGTGTTTGCAATATTGAAATCCAAAAATAACGATATCGTAAAGCACAAAACAAATGACTTAGAATGTAACCAGAACAAAATATCCGAACAAAGGCAAACCCGGCGAAAGCCGGCGACGCAAAGCCAACGGATCTACCGTCACGATAAGTGACCATGATCGCCGGGCCGCCGAAGATAATAGTTTTTTTACAGCGAGCCTGTGGACTTACAGGCTCGCCATTTTTTCAAGAGATCCAAATCTGCTATTCGTACGATAAGGGCAAAACCGGCGAAAGCCGGCGACACAAAGCCAACGGGTCTACAGTCACAACAAGTGACCAGGATCGCCAGGCCGCCGAAACGACATGAAAACACGAATTCATTCCCCCAAAAACCATGCCAACAGCCTCCGTGCTGACTCGGGTGCCCTTATCAGGAAGAGATTTCCATGGCACCCAAAACAATTTCCCGCCGCAGCGTTCTGACCCTCGTACTGCTTCTATTAGTCTCAGCGACATTTATTCCTTATTACTCGGTTTCAGCCGACCCGCTAACCGACACTCCGGTTGTTCCCAGTTTTGCCAGCTTTGTACAAACAGTCAGCAATGGAAATGGAGCCACACTGCGCGGCGTCTACGCGGCAGATGCCTTTGCATCCCCCATCGTGCAACAGCCCGCCGGCAATGCCGGATATGTTTCAATACAACTCAATGTAGTCACTCAATTCCGCATGGCTTCCGATTATGGCACCATCGGTCTATTGGCCCACAATAACTTGGGCGGTCAATACTTTGCCTTACTCATGCCCGGAAAACGCATCCAATTAGTTTATGGTGATGGACGAATTGAATATTTCAAAGTAACAAATATTTTTAGGTATCAAGCCACATCCCCCTACAGCATGAACAGTGATTTTGTCGATCTCGACACACATCAATATCTGACAGCCAATGACTTATTCCACAAGGTCTATACGGGTGGACGACATATAACCTTCCAGACCTGCATCGAGTCGAATGGTAATTCAAGCTGGGGGCGCCTGTTCGTGATTGCTGAGCCTGAAACACTTTTCCTCCCATCCAATCTATACTAGAATGGGCACAAATTGCGCTTTTACCCAACGGGTTTCGCCGGGCTAAAGCCGTCTGCTCAGTTCATAAAAGTCCTTTTGGACTGGCTGGACGATTCGGTTTTGACCGACTTTCATGAACTGAGGCACAGGACTTCAGTCCGCCGAATCAGATCATAGAAAACTGCACTTTACGACTGTACCCAAGTATAGAAAGTTCTTCTCCCAATATTTTGATGCCCACCCCAGACAGAAACACAACTTTCTCGATTCGTCCGAACCAAGTAAAATTATCCTGACGCCGGACAAAATTACAACACAAGAAGATTATGAAATCCTACCGCAAGGAACTCTGGTTCAATATCCCCACCCGCCGCGGCTTCGTAAACATTACCCCACAAGTGAAAAACTGTCTTCAAGAGAGCGAAATCCGGGAAGGCCTTATTCTGGTTTGCGCGATGCATATAACAGCTTCCGTTTTCATCAACGATGATGAATCGGGACTGCACCAGGATTATGAGCGCTGGCTGGAAGAACTTGCGCCGCATGAACCAACCAGTCAGTATCTTCATAATCGCACCGGGGAAGATAACGCCGACGCTCACATGAAGCGGCAAATCATGGGACGCGAGGTGGTTGTGGCTGTGACA
>JAKAMM010000334.1 GCA_021812905.1 Chloroflexota bacterium
CTTCAACCTGAAACTTTCAACCCCAAAAATGTCCTTCGCCCATCTCCACGTTCACACCGAATATTCATTGCTCGACGGCTTCAGCAACATCAAGAAGCTGGTCAAGCGCGTCAAGGAAATGAACATGCCCGCCGTGGCCATCACGGACCACGGCACGATGTTCGGTGTGGTCGATTTTTACAAGGCTGCCAGGGCCGAAGGCATCAAACCGATCATCGGCCTCGAAGCGTACATGGCGGCACGCGGCATGACCGACCGCGATGCCAAACTCGACAAAAAATCCCATCATCTGCTATTGTTGGCGGAAAATGAGACCGGATACAGGAACCTGCTCCAGATCGCGTCCGCCGCGCAGCTCGAAGGCTTCTATTATTATCCCCGCATCGATCGGGACTTTTTGGCGGCTCACTCCGAAGGGCTGATCTGCACCTCGGGCTGTATGTCCGCTGAAATTCCGCGCGCGCTGCTCGACGATAACCCCGAAGAGGCCGTGCGCCGCATGAACTGGTATTATGACGTCTTCGGCCCGGACAGATTCTTCGTCGAACTGCAGCAACATAATATTCCAGAAATTACGGACTTGAATCGCCGCCTGCTCGATATGGGCGTGCGTTATTCCGCAAAATATATCGCCACCAACGATGTGCATTACATCGATCCGGAAGATGCGCGTTTGCAGGATATTCTGCTTGCCATCCAGACCAACTCGCTGTTGAGCAGCAGCGAGCGCATGCGTATGACGGACGAGTCTTATTATCTGCGCAGCCCGGCAGAGATGGATCGACTCTTTGCCGAAGTGCCGCAGTCACTGAGCAATACTTTGCTCATCGCTGAACGCTGCAATGTCGACCTTGGCTTCAAGGGTTATCACCTGCCCGATTTCAAAGTCCCAGAGGGATTCACCGCCGATACTTATTTGCGTCACCTTTGCGAAGAAGGAGCGAAGAGACGCTACAGGGAACGGGCCGGCAGTCAGGAAGTCCACGAAAGACTCGATTACGAGTTGGGCATAGTCCACAAGATGGGATTCGACGCCTACTTCCTGATCGTGTGGGATCTGTGTCGCCACGCGCGCGAGAATAATATCTGGTACAACGCACGCGGATCGGCGGCTGGCTCGATCATCGCATACACGCTCAACATCACGCTGGTAGACCCAATCCAGCACGATCTCATCTTTGAACGTTTCTTGAATCCGGGCCGCATCTCGATGCCCGATATTGACCTCGACTTCCGCGACGACCGCCGCAGTGAGATGCTCGCATATTGCGCCGAAAAATACGGCGGCGATAAAGTGGCGCAGATCATCACGTTCGGCACGATGGGCACGAAAGCCGCCTTGCGCGACGTGGCGCGCGTGATGGATATTCCTCTGCCCGAAGTGGACCGCGTTGCAAAGCTCGTGCCTTTCGTTTCCGGCCGCGCAACAACCATGACCGACGCGATGGAGATCACCGAGTTCAAGAAAATTTACGACACGACGCCGCACTTGCACGAACTGATCGACGTCGCCGCAAAAATGGAAGGCACCGTCCGCAATGCCGGGACGCATGCGGCAGGCGTGGTTATCTCCGACAAACCTTTGCTTGAATACCTGCCTCTGCACCGCCCGACCTCCGGTTCGGAAGAGACGCCCATCAAGACAGTGACACAATTTGAAATGGGCATTCTCGATTCGCTCGGCATGTTGAAGGTGGACTTCCTCGGCCTGATCACATTATCGGTAATGGCACGCGCCTGTGACATGATCGAGAAGCGCCACAGCATAAAATTCGACCTCGACAATATTCCGCTCAACGACGAGAAGTCGTTCGAGTTAATGGGCAACGGACAAACCGCGGGCGTCTTCCAGTTTGAAGGCGGCGGCATGACACGCTACCTCATCCAGATGAAGCCGACCAAGCTCGATCATATTATTGCCATGGTGGCGCTTTATCGTCCGGGACCAATGCAATTCATCCCCGATTACATCGCGCGCATGCACGGCGAGGCCGAAGTCGAATACCGGCATCCATCACTCAAGCCGATCTTTGAATCCACGTATGGCATTCCGGTTTATCAGGAACAGTTGATGCGCGCTGCTGTCGAGCTGGCGGGATACACGCCCTCCGAATCGGATGAATTGCGAAAGGCCATCTCGAAGAAAAAGAAAGAAGATATCGAGAAGCACCGCAAAAAATTCGTGGACGGCGCGATCAAGAACGGCATGGTCAAAGATATTGCCGAAAGCATTTATTCGGACTGGGAAGAATTCGCGCGTTACGGGTTCAATAAAAGTCATGCAGCAGATTACGGCGTCATCGCGGTGCAGACTGCCTATCTCAAAACGCATTACACCGCCGAATACATGACGGCCCTGCTTTCGGCCTCGGCGGGCATCACGGAAAAGGTTGCATATTATGTAACCGATGCGCGCACGATGGGCGTGCCCGTGCTCTCGCCGGACATCAACTTCTCCGTCTGGGATTTTGAGATCGAGGATGTTGAAAGTAAACCATCCATTCGTTTCGGCCTCGGCGCTGTCAAGAACGTCGGGCAGAACGCGGTGCAATTAATTGTCGATGCGCGCAAAGAAGGCAAGTTCACCGACCTCAACGATTTCGCGCGCCGCGTCGATCTGCGCTCGA
Source organism: Chloroflexota bacterium (assembly GCA_021812905.1). The sequence goes on from JAKAMM010000334.1 coordinate 2,628, forward strand.
TCGGCAAACGCTCGCTCGAATGTTTGATCAAAGTCGGCGCGCTGGATTCGTTCGGCAACCGCGCCGCGCTGCTGGCCTCGCTCGACCGCATCGTCGCCATCAGTAGCAATCATTTCCGCGCGGTCGAAGCTGGACAAATGTCGCTGTTCGGAACGATCACCGGTGTCGTGGAAGAGATCACATTGCCGGATGTAAAAAATGTCGATAAGCGCGAGATGCTCAATTGGGAACGCGAGTTGATCGGCCTGTACATTTCCGACCATCCGCTCACGCAGTACCAGGCGCAGCTTGCGCAGATCGTCAGTTATTTTTCGGGCCAGCTCGGCGAAGCGCAGCACGAAGAAAAAGTGCGCGTGGCCGGGTTGGTCACCAACGTCCGACCGTATCAAACCAAAGCGGGCAAGCCGATGGGCTTCGTCACGCTCGAAGATATTCAGGGCAACATGGATCTCGTGCTCTTCCCGCGCACGTGGAAAGATTATCAGGCCGTGCTGACGGTTGGGCAGATCGTCATCATCGAAGGCAAGATCGACGCGCAGTCCACGCC
>JAKAMM010000335.1 GCA_021812905.1 Chloroflexota bacterium
TCCTGCGGCCAACAGTTGGGGAACAACCTGGGTGTCGTTCGCCGGGGTGTAGACGCTGAAATGCTGCCCCGAATTCAGGCTGCCTTCCACATGATTACCGTTGATGGTGACATCCGCGACCTGACCTTGCTTGATACTACTCACGAAGGTCGAAAAATCCATGGCCTGGGCCGGGGTAGAACTGCTCGTATTGAGGTTCTGGAACACCAGCATCAGGATAACGCCGATCGCCACCCACAATAGTACATTTTTTAAGACATTATTCATTAGCTCACCCCCCGACCGGGAGAATTTAGACTGATTATAAGACCAATATATCGTTCGATCTTAACCTTCTCAAGACCGCCTGACAAGAGCAGCTTCCTCAACCCTGCGTTCCCCCCACCGTCAGATCACGGATTTTCAGCGTCGGCTGTCCAACACCTACGGGTACACTCTGGCCATCCTTACCACAAGTGCCCACTCCCGTATCCATCTGGAGGTCGTTGCCGATCATTTCAACCCTGGTGAGCACATCCGGGCCGTTGCCGATCAGGGTCGCGCCTTTGACAGGCCTGGTTATCTTACCGTTTTCAATCAGATATGCTTCCGATGCGGAAAAAACGAATTTGCCGTTGGTGATGTCCACCTGACCGCCCCCAAAGTTGACGGCGTAGAGCCCGCGTTTGACGCTGGCGATGATTTCCCGGGGATCGCGGTCCCCGGCCCGCATATAGGTATTGGTCATCCGCGGCATCGGCAAGTGCGCGTAAGACTCGCGGCGTCCATTACCGGTCGAACGCGTCCCGGTCAAACGCGCGTTCAGGGTGTCCTGCAGATAACCTTTGAGAATGCCATCCTCGATCAGTGTCGTGCACTGAGTCGGAGTCCCTTCGTCATCGACATTCAGACTCCCGCGGCGCCCATCGAGCGTGCCGTCATCCACGACGGTGACGCCCGGCGCGGCGACCCGCTGGCCGACCCGGCCGCTGAAGGCGCTGGTGCCCTTGCGATTGAAGTCCCCCTCCAGTCCGTGGCCAATTGCCTCATGCAGCAGCACGCCCGGCCATCCCGGCCCGAGGACCACTTCCATGGTGCCGGCAGGGGCCGCCTCCGCCTCCAGATTGACGAGCGCCTGACGCGCGGCTTCCCGGGCGAAGCCTTCGGCCATGTCGCCCTGAAGAAAGGTCTGATAATCGTAACGGCCGCCGCCACCGGCACTACCCTGCTCACGCCGCCCGCCCTGCTCGGCGATGACGGAGACGTTGAGGCGCACCAAGGGACGCACATCGGCAGCCATCGTACCGTCGAGACGCGCCACCAGCACCGCCTCGAAGCGGGCGTTGAGGCTGGCCATCACCTGGACGATACGCGGATCACAGGCCCGGGCGGCACGTTCCACCCGTTCCAGCAGGGCGATTTTCTCGCTATTGGAAATGGAAGCCAGAGGATCGACCGGCGGATATAGTGCCAGCCCCGGACGCTGCTGCCAGACCAGTCCTTTCGTCTGACCCGGACGATGGACAATGGCGCGCGCCGCATCCGCCGCCGTCAACAAGGCATCAACCGCGATTTCGTCAGAATAGGCCAACCCCTGACGCTCACCGCTCACCGCCCGCACACCCACTCCCTGTTCAATGGAGTGACTGCCTGACTTCACGACCCCTTCTTCCAGGCTAAAGCCCTCGCTGCGGCTGTACTGAAAATACAGATCCGCATCATCCAGGGCGCGATGGGAGAGGCGACCGAACACCTTTTCCAACGCCCCTTCGCTGATTCCGCCAGGTGCAAAAAGGGTAGCGCGGGCAATTTCCAGGGCTGAGGCAGTCATGACGTTCCTTTCTGACAGATAAGACGGTCAGTATGCGCCCAACCCATGGTTTAGAACAAGTCCAAACCGTCTGTTGCACCTGCTACAGATCAGGGTTGTCGGCAGCCAGGCCCGAACCGCCATCGGCCCGCCGAGCGGGATAAAATTTCGTCGTGAAATGATACCGCTGGTTCGGTTATCCACATCTTTTGCACCATTTGCGCACCATATTATGCACAAGATGTAGTTGACACCAACAGAAACAAGTCTATATTTAGTATTCAGCTGCCATGCTTTCCGCTGTCACTGCTTGTACTCACCACCGCCCTGATCTGGAGTCGCCCATGTCTAAACCTACCACCCAGGCCGTCATCGGTAACCCTGCCTACGACCCTTCCGAAGCCAGTCATTACAAAGTCATTCGTCGCAACAACGCGATGGTCAATTTTGACGCCAGCAAGATTCATATCGCTGTGACGAAGGCCTTCCTGGCCGTGGAAGGCGGCAGCGGGGCGGCAAGCGCGCGCGTTCGTGACCTCGTCAGCCGTCTGACGGAACAGGTGATTGAAGCACTGAAACGGCGCCAGCCGGGGGGCGGCACCTTTCACATCGAAGACATTCAGGATCAGGTGGAACTGGCGCTCATGCGTGCCGGCGAACACGAAGTCGCCAGGGCCTATGTACTTTATCGCGAGGAGCGCGCGCGGGAACGCCGCCAGCAAGCTGCGGCGGAAACCCCAGCCGACGTCCCGGTTATTCGGGTCAGCTATCCGAACGGCAGCCAGCGGGCACTGGACATGGTACGATTGCGCGCCGTCATCGACGAAGCCTGCAGCGGCCTGGGCACCGCCGTGTCGATAGACGCCATTCTCGGCAACACCGTCAAAAATCTCTACGACGGTATCAGTGAGGATGAGTTGTTTCAGGCCCCCATTCTGGCCAGCCGGGTGCTGATCGAGCGCGATCCCGCCTACGCCTACGCCTCGGCACGTCTGCTTCTCGACCGCGTGCGCTGGGAAGTGCTCGGTGAAGCCGCGACGCAGGCGGAGATGACCGCACGTTATCCCCAGTATTTCCGCGACTATCTGCAAACCGGCATCCAGAATGAGCTGATCGACCCGCGCCTGGGACAGTATGATCTGGAACGCATCACCGCCGCGCTCCGGCCGGAGCGGGATCTGGACTTCCAGTATCTGGGCATGCAGATTCTGTATGACCGCTACTTCTTGCATGTACGGGAGCGCCGCATCGAGTTGCCGCAAGCCTTCTGGATGCGGGTGGCCATGGGTCTGGCGATGAATGAAGTCGACCGCGAAACCCACGCCATCGCCTTTTACGAAGTGCTGTCCAGCTTCGACTTCGTCAGTTCGACGCCCACCCTG
>JAKAMM010000336.1 GCA_021812905.1 Chloroflexota bacterium
CGCCGAGGCGCGCGATGTTCAATTGCGCGTTACGGCTGAGGAGCGGATCGTATGTCCAGGTAATGTGATCGAGTCCCTGATGCCGCACCATTTGCCATTGGGCGCGTTTGAGTGCAAAGCCGAGGCCGCTGTCGCGATGGTCGGGATGAACGCCCGCCATGTGTGAACAATGTTTGGGGCGCGGCCCGTCGGGCGTGGTTTCGAGGCCGGGAAAACCGAAGACGAAGCCGACCAATTTTTCGTCCACGAACGCGCCGAGCACCAATCCGCCGTTGTGGGCAACAGTGATCAACATGTGCGCGGGGACAACGTCGGTCTCACTGCCAGGCCAGACTGCGCTTTGCAGTGACTCGACCGCGGCCATTTCTTCGGGGGTTTCCAAAAGTCGGATGATTGGGTGAGACATCATTGTTCTCAAAAACTTTACGGCAGCCGAAACGTTCGAATGGATTCCAAAACCCTGGCGCTCGTTTCGGAAACTTTCCTTGAGGTTTTCTTCCAAAGCTCGCCATACCAGGGCGAACGCTTTAGATAATCGAGCCGGTAGGAAAAGCGCGCCGGCATCAGACCAAAGGCGTTAGGTAGATTATCAACCGGGCAGGTGCGGCTGACCGAAACATAATCGAGCCAGAAGGAAGACGCAGGATAGTTTGGGATGAAGGACTCGAAGGTCACGATCAACGCGCGCAAAAAAACCGGGTGAAGCTCAAATAAAATATGGGGCCTGTGTGCGGCTTGCATGATGATCTCCATGATCTGCCGCACGGTGAAGTATTCACTCCCGCCGATCTCATAAGTTTGGTTGAGAGTATTTTCATTATTCAACGACCACAGTATCACAGACACCAGGTCTTCAACCCAAAGCGGCTGGATCACCGTCCGCTCGCCGCCGGGGACAGGAAAGAAAAAGGGTGTGATTTGCAGCAAGCGCGCCAACCCGCTGGTGAAATGATCTTCGGGGCCAAAAACAATGGCTGATCGAAAAATAGTAAACGGCACGCCCGAACGACGGATGTGCTCCTCGGCAATGCCCTTGGCTTTGAAGACCGGATAGCCCGATGAACGGCTGGCTCCGAGATGGCTGACGTAGATCATGCGCCCAACGCCCGCCTCAGCCGCGACCCGTGACAGATTCTGCGTGCCTTGCATATCTACCGCTGACAACTTCGCGTCGCGCCCCTGCGACTCTGTCCCGGCAAGATGGATGATGGTATCTACATCCTTGAGCGCCGCGAGGATGGCACGCTCGTCCAAAAAACTGACGACTGCCACTTCAACCGGCACGCCTTTTGGAAGCCGCGGTGAACGCCGCGAGGGACGGATCAAGACCCGCACCCGATGGCCTGTCTCAAATAACTGACGGATCAACGCGCGCCCGATAAATCCCGTCGCCCCGGTAACTAGTATCATGTTGCAAATTATAGCAGATGAAGAAAAGGCTGGATTTTGGAATGAACTTTGCGCGGGATGGTCTTCCACGGCACAAGCGCGGATTGTTTCAATCTGTGCTCAATTCCCGATATACAAACCATTGCCCCTTGCGCTCGTCCAGATTCTTCATGGCTCGGTCATAATAGATATCAAATATCTGCCCCGAATCAACGCGCACGCGAAAATAAAATCGTCCCACGTTCAGTGAGCCGCGGCCGGCCGCGACTTCCGCATGGGATGGGCGCATGTTACGCGCCGCGCGTCCGCGGCGGGTGAAGTCGTTCCGCGAGGAAAGCATTTCGACAATTTGATAAGTTTGGCCCTCCCAGATAAATCCATTCGGACAATCAGGTGTCTTTTCATAGACAGGAGGTGTATTAAAAGAGACTTCGATGGGCTGGTCGAGAAAGTGCAGAAATTTATCGCTCGTCATTTATCTTCGGCCAGATGGAAATGATGCAGGAAACGATGGAAGATGGGTGCGGCCAGCACGCCGACCGAAGCCAGCAGGACCACGCCTGAATATAACGCATAAAACGACGCAAAGATCTTGCCCGCGTCCGTCCGCATTGGATTGACCGGTCCCATGCCGCCGAGAATCATCGAAGCGTTCAATAACGAGTCGATCCACGACAGGCCTTCGAGATAGTGGTAGCCGGCCATCCCGATTCCGAGTGAAACAAAAAGAATGCCGGCGCCGATCAAGGCATTCAGCGCCAAACGGCGCAGAAATTTTCGGCGGCTTGCCAGCGGTTGTTTATGATGTTCGTACATTCAACCTCCGTTATTTTTTCAGCCGTATTCAAATCCTTGCGACATCGCGGGGAAGTCAATTACCAATTGGACAAACAATACGTTTGCGCCGGCAGTCCCAGTAAAAGGTTTGCAGCATAACGCCCATGTTTCTCTCTCCTTGTTTTGAATGGACGCAATTGTAGCCCAAAAAGAAATAATAAAAAGCGACCGAAAGTCCCTTGCAGTGCTTTCGGTCGCGTGAGCAGATTCCGGTTTTACGGAGCAGGTTGATAGGGCGCGGTCAGTTCACACACAGCCAGATTATCAATGAAGAATTGGGTCATCTTGGTCGCGTCGGTGTGCGTTTCGAATCCAATCGTCCCTGCCGGAAAAGGCTGAGGATCCTGGTATTCGATTTGCTTCTTGCCGGCATACCAAACCTGATGGTTCCCATTGAAGTATGCAATGGCAATGTCATACCATTGATCCTGCTTCATGCTGTCTTTTGCATCGCCGGTGTTCATGGCCAGCGGACCCACTGGCTGGTCAACAAATCGAACCATCCACGGCTTGGCTTTTGCGCTGACCACAACCACATAACGTTTGCGGGTGGTGTCATCTGGATGCGAGACTCTCCACATAAAGAACATGTCGGCGTCATTGCCGATTGCTTTCCACTTGGCATGCAACACAAAATTATCGAACGTGTTGTTCTGGAGTTCGTCATTGGAGGGAGACGGCGCGTTGGCGAGTCTCATGTTTGATCCTCCTTTGAGAATCTGACGCACTCGGCTGGCGCGCACCTCTCACATTTCAAGTGCATGACGCGGAACGCCGTAGCCCCCGTAGCGGCACGCTCCGAAATGAAACCACCTTCCCTTAGCCACGCGCCTTCACCAACAAGCCGCGCGCGTGCCGTTGTCGGGGTGTGTGCGTTCCCCGTTCGTGCATCTTTGTCTCGCGTCATTTTGCTCGTAAACATCAGG
>JAKAMM010000337.1 GCA_021812905.1 Chloroflexota bacterium
GGCAGCTTTCTCAAATCCAGGCGTTGACGCCGATCAGCTACATTGTGTTTTTGCTGGCCTTACGCGGCCTGGCCGTCGGTTTGACGTTGCAGACTTCCTTCGTCACGGCCTTGAGCAGTATCCACCTCGATCTTTTGCCACGTGGTTCCTCGTTATTGAACAGTACCCGTTTTGTCGTCCAGGCTGTTTCGGTGGCCGCTCTGGCAACTATCTTGGTCAGTTTTCTTTCGCCGGATATTCAGGCCATGCAGACCAAAATGCAGGATGCAATGACCAATATCACCACTCCGTTCGGCGTCTGTGAGACGCCCGGCGTTGCGGCGCAGAATAACCTGCCTCCGGGCACGGATGCTTCGCTGGCTTCATTGCCGATTCAGGCTGCGAATGCGGCTAAATCCCAGATCATTGCGGGGCTGAAGCTGGCCTGTGACCAAACCATGCAGGGTTTCGAGTCGGCATATAGCATCACTTTCTATGCTTCAATCGGTGCGCTGATTTTGGCGGCTTTCCTGCCCGGCTGGCCCGGCAAATGGGGCGGGCGCGGCGCTCCGCAGATGCCCATGCCCGGCGGTCACTAATTTGATTTTTGCACGGACAAACTTGACGAGTTGTTCCTGCATTTTTATTGTATACTTTGGCAATCTGCGTTCAGAAGTTATATCCACTATTGAACTCAGACTCGATCAATGTTATTGCTTCTTAGAAAGAAGCAAACTTTACTGAAAACAGAAAAGGAGAATAGAACATGACAAATATTATTATCCTCGTTGTGATCGGTATTCTGGCCGGCTGGCTGGCTGGAAAGATCATGAAAGGCAAGGGGTTTGGCCTGATCGGTGACCTGATCGTCGGCGTGATCGGTTCGTTTATTGGCGCCTGGCTTTTTGGCCTGCTTCATATCTCAGTTGGCGCAGGTCTGCTTGGACTGTTCATCACGGCCGTGGCCGGAGCGTTGGTGCTTCTCTTTATTCTGCGCTTGATCAAGGCCTGATAAAAGACATAAAAACGCCGCAGGAATTTTCCTGCGGCGTTTTTGATTCGCTGAGTAAGTACCTTAGAGCGCGCTGTCTCTCCTTTTGAGAACCAGGTTGAATATCTTTCCGTAATTGGCCGTAGCCTCGGCTAAAAAGTCTGTGAAAGAAACGGCGGCAGTGTGATCTGCCTTGTCCGAGATGGCGCGGATGCAGAGAAAAGGCACGTTGTTGATGGAGCATGTATGTGAAATTGCCGCGGCTTCCATGTCTGTGCACAGACCGCGAAAAGTTTCCCAAAGCCCCTCGGCTTTATCGCGCCGATTGATGAATTGATCTCCGCTTAAGATTCTGCCTGTGTAAATTTTGGGGGCATGGCCGTTTAGTTCGGCCAACTTGATTTGGTTGGCTGAGTCAAACGCCAGTTTTGTTAATTTTGAATCTGAATTAAAAATCTGTTGCGAGCGGAAGTTTAACCGTCCGGTGTTTTTTGCGGTCAATACATCGAAGATCAACTCACCGGGTTTCAAGCCCCAACCGGTGATATCAAAGTCATGTTGAATGGCCTCGGTTGCAACAACCAGATCGCCGACTTCGAGTTCGGGCGCCAGCGCACCCGAACTGCCCATGTTGAAAATGGCGTTGACTTCAAAATGGTCGATCAATTGCTGGGTAGCAAGCGCGGCGTTGACCTTGCCCGGGTCGCAGCGCGTCAGGTAAATTTCATGGCCGTAAACACTGCCGCGCCAAAAGATACGGTTTGATCTTTGGATTTGCTCAAGGTGTTGCGTGTGCCGGCGAATGGGGAGCAGTTCCTCTTCCATTGCGCCGATGATTCCGATTTTCATGGAGAGTCCTTTGCAGGTTGGTTTTCGGGATTATATCATCCGGGTTGTCGAAGGCCGGACTGACCTTTTTTTATATAGAATGCCATCTTTGAACCAGACTTCTCACAGCCCGCGTGCTTGGCTCCACCGCCAGCCAAAATTAAGTTTGGAGCATTTCCATCATTTCTTGTATTCGTTCTTTGGTCGGGCGTATAATTTGACATCCCGCTCGGGCGTTTACCCGGAGATATTCATATCGAAGGCAGGAACATCCGACTTCGACTACACCGAGCCGCGCGATTCAACCCGTAGTGGCGGCTTTAGTCGCTTTCATAGGATGAACGGCTGAAGTCGTTACTACGATTTTTTATGAAAACCTCCGACTTCGATTATCACCTCCCCGAATCCTCCATCGCGCAGACTCCCGCTGAGCCGCGCGATTCTTCGCGTTTGCTGGTGCTTCATCGTGGCACAGGAAAACTGGAGCACAGAATCTTCCGCGATATCGGCGATTATCTGTGCGCGGGCGATTTGCTGGTGCTCAATCAAACTCGCGTCATCCCGGCCCGCATCTTTGCCCGCAAGCCCAGCGGCGGACGCGTCGAATTGCTCCTGCTGCGCCGCCGCGAGGCGGTAACGTGGGAAGCCCTGGTGGGTGGGAAAGGTTTGAAAACAGTGAGCAGGGTCAAAGTCGAGGAAGGACCCGAAGCCGAGGTTGTAGAAATTCTCGAAGGCTCCGAACGTCTCATCCGTTTTAGCGAACCTATCGAGCCGTATTTTTCCAAAGTGGGGAACGTCCCTCTTCCGCCATACATCCATGAAAAGTTGAATGACCCGGAACGCTATCAAACCGTTTATGCGCGCGAACCGGGTTCCGCCGCCGCGCCGACTGCAGGTCTGCATTTCACGCTGAATTTGCTCGATGAGTTAAAATCGAAGGGCGTGAAGATCACTTACGTCACCTTGCATGTTGGCCTGGATACGTTTGCGCCCGTGACCGAAGACGACCCGCGGCAACATAAAATTCACACGGAGTGGTGTGAACTATCTCGAGAGACAGCCGAGGCGGTCCATGCAGCGCGCGCAGCGGGCGGGCGAGTGATCGCGGTGGGGACGACATCGGTGAGAACGCTTGAATCGGCGGGAAGCGCGAATCGTGATTCGGGAATTGTGGACGACTCCCGACTTCCGACTCCCGACCTTCGAATATCGGCTTTTACTGGTCCAGCATCCATTTTTATTCTGCCGGGTTATCAGTTCAAAGTTGTGGATGCGATGATCACTAATTTTCATCTGCCAAAATCCACACTTATCATGCTCGTCAGCGCGTTTGCGGGGCGTGAGAAGATTTCGG
>JAKAMM010000338.1 GCA_021812905.1 Chloroflexota bacterium
GGGTCGCGACAATGAATTGATTGGTCTGAACTGCGAACCAAGCGCTGACGCTATCGGGCAACCCCATGACATAGGCCGCAGCCGGAACGAACAGAGTCATCATCGCTGTAAAGTTGAAGGCCACCCAGTTCACAAAGACGAAGGTCAGGGTGACATTCACTACGAAGCCCAAAAACGGGTGCAAGGCCCGGCTGACCCAGACGTAATCGCCGCCCGAGCGGGGCATTGCCAGCGTGAAATAGATATACACGCCTGCAAAGCCCATGAGCAAAATGCCTCCCAATACAAAGGCTAGAGCGACATTTGCTCCAGGGAAGGCGGCGGCTCCGAAGTTCAACGCCTGTGAAATACCAACCGGGATCAAAATGGCCGCGAACACTAGATTGAAAGCATCAAAAGGGGTCAATTCACGAACCAGACCCGTTGCATTTCGAACAAACATGCTGCCTTTTCCTGAGGGTGTAGAAGCTTTTATTGCCATAGTATTCTCCTTATCAGCAATTGGTTTCAACATATCGATAACAAATACTCGAACAGCTTTATTTGTGTTTGACAAATAGATTATTCTTCAAGGCACCTCCTTCTTTGGCGACCATAAACATCGAAACTTTCATTCCATGAAAGAGCCACCATTGACATTGATGGCTTCACCCGTAATGAAATCGGATGCCGATGAGGCTAGGAAGACGACCGCACCGGCCACGTCCTCCGGCGTTTCCAGACGGCGAAGCGGCGTGTCGTTGATATACAGCTGCCGCACCTCGTCGGCTGTGATGCCTCGCAGGCTGGCCTCCCAATCCGCCTCGCGTTCCTGCATGTTGGTACGCACATAACCCGGACAGACTGCGTTTACCGTGATGCCATCGGCAGCCAACTCTCCGGCTAGGGCCTGTGTAAGACCGACCACGGCAAACTTAGAAGCTACATAATGCACTAAAAAAGGCGCATTGCCGCGTTTGCCTGCCATGCTGGCAGTATTGATGATCTTGCCGCGCAGGCCTCCACGAACCAGCGAGTCCTGCTTCATCATCTGTTTGGCAATGACCTGCGAGCACAAGAATGCTCCCTTGGCATTGATATCCATGTTGAAATTCCAATCGTCCTCGGTGAGATCGACAAATCGTTTCATAGAACTGACGCCAGCATTGTTGCACCAGACGTCAATCCTGCCCCATTGGGCCACGATCTTTGAAACAACCTGCTCGATCTGTGTGCGCTTGGTCACGTCCAATTGAAATGTAATGGCATCCTGTCCCAGAGACTTGATTTCGTCTGCCACGCGTGCAGCCCAATCCTGATTAAGATCGGTCACCGCAACGCGCGCACCCTCTGCCGCCAGCGCCACGCAGATCGCTTTGCCAATGCCGGTCCCGGCGCCGGTGACCCCGACAATTTTATTTTTCAATTGCATCATGCATTCTCCTCATTCTGTTTTACAACTCCACGGAGTCGGTAACCAATATGCTGTCCGCTTACGCCTGAGCCTGAGAACCGATCCTCGCCAATTTTGGATAGGTGGTCTTCAAGTTTTCGTAAACTTCACGGTAGATTTTGAACAAGGCTTGATAGCGTTCATGATTTTGCATGTCGGGTTGAGTGATCGTGCTAATCTCGATAAATTTTTCGATCTCACCCCATTCACCGAATGCTCCAACGCCTTTTCCAGCAACAAACGCGGCTCCCAACGATGAGCCTGGATGATGAGCGATTTGCTCGAGGGGCAGACCCAGGACATCGGCCGTAATCTGTCGCCAGAGCAGGGAATGTGCGCCCCCATTCGTAAGTCGAACGCGTTTTGGAATGTGATTGTGTTCGGCCAGAACCTCAAGGTGATGTTTAAAGCCAAATGCAATTCCCTCCAGAATCGCCCGGTAGATATGGGCACGTGTATGGGTGAGTGTCAAGCCAACCAGAGTGCCGCGCGCCAGCGGGTCGTTCAGGGGCGTTTTTTCTCCCAGGAAATATGGCAATAACACCAGACTATCTGAACCGGCGGGAAGAGGCGCGGCCCGGTTGTCCAATTCAGCATAATCCAGCGTTGCAGCAAATTGATCGCGGAACCAGCGGATCAGACTACCGCTGGAAGCCATGCAACCATTGATCAAAAATTTTCCAGGAATTACATGATAATCCAGGAAGAGACGCGGATCTGTTTCCGCCTGATCGAGCGAGAAGAGAATGTCGCCTGCGCCTCCCAACTTGACCAGCAGGTCACCGTCCTGGCGTAATCCCGCCGAGAAAGCGGATGCGATATGATCGGCGCTGCCGGCAACGACAGGAATACCGCTTGGCAGACCGGTCTGCTGAGCCGCTTGATCGCTCAACCTACCTGCGATTTCCGCAGGCCAATGAACCCTGCCCAGCCAGGAGCGGTTGACGGAAGCCAATTGGAGGAGAGTATCGTCCCAATCCTCATGCTGTAGATCAAACAATCCACTTTCCAATGCCCAGTTCCGTTCAATCGAGAACTGGCCTGTGAGTCGATAAACCATGTAATCATAGGAGCCCATCAAGTGGGCGGCTTGGCGTACGATATCCGGCTCATACCGGCGCAGCCAGAGCAGCTTTGGGCCGATGCTTTGTTGGGTAATCGCGCTTCCGGTGCGCGCCAGGATTTCCGATTCATCCGTTTGGCGTTGTTGTTCAGCGATCTCATCCACCGCCCTGGCATCATTTTGCTGGATGGATGGATGCAAGAGCTCGCCCTTCGAATCCAACAGGATCAGGGTCGGCACCATTCCGCTTGCGCCAATTGCCGAGATATCAACGGGACGTATGCGCGCTTTTGATATAACATCAGGAATCAGCTTGCACACATTTTGCCACCACTGTTCAGGATCCTCCTCCGCCCAGGTGGCCTGCATTGAACTTAAGGTTGAGGGCATGGACGCATCAGCCAGGATGTTGCCCATCGAATCGATCAGGACGACTTTGGTCGAGGTGGTGCCGATATCGATTCCTAAAAGAAAGGAACGCATCTTATTTCCGCACCTCTTTGACTACTGTCACAAAAGCTTTGACGCGCCCTTCATCGACCGGGTTCCAGGTGTAGCCATCAGCTTTCAGGCTGGAACCTACGATGACGCCGTCGGCAATATTGAGGAACTCCTTGATATTCTCTGCCTTGGCCCCGGTGTTCAACAAAACTGGC
>JAKAMM010000339.1 GCA_021812905.1 Chloroflexota bacterium
AATCCACATCCGTGGATGAACCTGCCGCCAATGAAGATGAGTTCCCCTTCTAAATAAGATGGAGTAAAGAATGGCTGAAGATAGAAATTACAACTCATCGGGACCAGAAAGCAGAAGCGGCGAACGCCGCTACTTCTCACGCCCGAAAACCTGTCAGTTTTGCGCTGACAAAACCGTCACCATAGATTATAAAAACGCGGACATGCTCAAACGCCTGGTCACCGATGAAGGCAAGATCCGCCCGCGTCGCCAGACCGGCACTTGCGCCAAGCACCAGCGCGTGCTGGCCGGGGCCATCAAACAGGCCCGCCAGATCGCCCTGCTGCCCTTCACCGGCGCGCGCTGGGAAGACATGAGCCGCTAACAGCAACACTCAGCGGGGCATGGAAGATTTCCATGCCCCGAATTTCCATCAAGGAGTACGAACATGGCAAACCCGCGGGACGGAAAGCCCGTGCTTCACACAAAGAAACACATCGCCCGTCTTGAACGCGAGCGAAAACAAACCCGTCTGATCCTGTTTGCTTTCATTGGTATCGTTGTTATCGTCGTCGGCTTGCTGGCTTACGGATATTTGGATATCAACTATCTCCAGTATCGTCGTACGGTTGCAAGCATTGGCAATGTCAACATTACTACCGGCGAATGGCAGGCACGCGTCCGCATGGAGCGCGGCCGTCTGATCAACCAGATGGCGACTTACCAGCAATACGCTCAGGTGTTCGGAATCGACACCACCCAACAGGTCCAGCAACTCTCATCGCAGTTAAGCAACTCGACCACTCTAGGCCAAACCGTTCTTGACCAAATGATCAACGAAGAACTGATCCGCCAGGAGGCCGCCAAACGCGGTATCACCGCCAGCCCCGAAGAAATAGATAAGGCCATCCAGGAATCCTATCGCTATTATGCGAACGGCACACCCACGCCCACCATCACGCCGACACAAGTCACCTTCCCAACTTTATCAGCAGAGACGTTGAAGATCGTCACCATCACCCCGACGCCTACTCAGGTCTTGACTCCCACCGTGACTCCCACCGCAACCATGGACCCATTGGCCTCGCCAACGGCGACCGCCACCCTTGCGCCGACCTTCACTCCCGGCCCAACGCCTACCATTACGCCGACATCCACCCCAGCCCCCACCTCTACACCATATACCCTGCAAGGCTTCCAGGATCAATACCAAAAAGGTGTTGCCTCACTGGTCAAACTAGGGCTGACAGCCGACCAGGTCCGCAAGCTGTACGAAACCAATGTTCTGCGCGATAAGTTGATGGCAATCATCACTGCCGACACGCCGCACACACAGGAACAGGTTTGGGCGCGCCACATCCTGGTCAAGGATGAAGCGACTGCCAAGATCGTCGAAGACCGGCTGGCAAAAGGTGAAGATTTCGCCACTGTAGCCAAGGAACTTTCCACGGATACAGGGAGCGCTGCAAAAGGCGGCGATCTCGGTTGGTTTGGTAAAGGCGCCATGGTTGCCGAATTTGAGGCCGCGGCCTTTAGCCAGAAAGTTGGAGTGATCGGCCCGCCCGTGAAATCCCAATTCGGATATCACATCATTCAAGTGCTTGCCCACGAAAATGTTCCGTTGGATGCAACCGCCTATCAACAGGCACAACAGCAGGCCTTCGGCGATTGGCTGAAAACCCTTCGCGATACATATAAAGTAAAAACATACGACATCTGGCAAACGATCGTCCCCACTGATCCAGCCATCCCGCTCTCGAGCCAATAAACAAAAATCGCCGACCTTGAAGGTCGGCGATTTTTACTAATCAACAAATCTTAACCACGCATCATTCCTTTTTCTCTTTCCTCGCATAAAACACAAGCAAAGTAGTTCCATAACGCCGCTGTTCAAATTCTTCCAAATTTTCAAGTTCCAATTGCTGATATTCCTTGGGATGAATTTGCGCAATAACCCAGCCATCTTCTGTCAGCCACTCCATATTGTTATCCAATTTCAACAAAGCCTGTGACCACATTTCTTTATATTGTGGTGGTGCAACATAGATGTAATGAAATTGACGATCCGGATGCGACGCCAGCAGACTGAATGCATCCCCGCGCTTCGCCTCGGCGCGGGACTCGAAACGGGTCGCCGTTAAATTAGCCTTGATCGTATCCACGGGCGCACGGTTCAAATCCGTAAAGCGGACAAAGGCCGCGCCGCGGCTGAGAGCTTCAATACCCACTGCACCCGTGCCGCTAAACATGTCCCACCAAATAGAATCACTTACATCGCCCGCCAGAATATTGAACAGAGCCTCCTTAACTCGGTCAGTAATCGGGCGTGTGGTGTCACCCGGAACAGACTTCAGTTTACGGCCTTTCGCCGTGCCGGAAATAACTCGCAGGCTCATGGGATTTTCTTAATCACACAGAAGGTTGCGCCTGCGTGTTCAACCCGCAGTACAACCGGTGCGCTGCGGAAGTTTTGGATGTCTTCATTCGAACGTGAATTGATGAGAACATAATCACCGGATTTGATTTGGCCAAAATCGGCGCGTCCATCTTTGATGGTAACGCCATTCGCGGCGTAGGTAGCCGCAATATAAGGTTCACGATGAACGTAAAGGTTCACCGGTTTGGTTGCAGTCTGATTAAATTGTTCAACCGCCTCTTTATAGCAAGTCAGCCAGTAATCGGTTTCATAATGGCGAAAGACGCCTTTTGTCCCGCCGATGAAGGAATTGTAATAAGTATATTCATAAGGATGAAGTTGGATGATCCCGATGATCCCCGGCGCAAGGATCGTGAGAATAATCAAAGCGTTCAACCAAATCCTGTTGATCTTCTCCATCACGAAATCAAAAGAAAATCCGATGAATATAAAAATAGGCGGGGTGATAAAAAGGAAGTGCCGCATACCGTCATACATTGGCGGACGATTAATAAGCACATAAAGAAACGGAATAACGAACCAGGCCAGAATGATCAAGACTGGCACGAGTTGTTGTCTGGCATTCCTTAGTTTCCGATAAGCCGCAACCAACCCAAAGAAGAAGAACGGCCAAACCGGTTCGGTCAAGGTGAAGAACAGGAAAAATGGCAGGTAGCGATGAGGCAGATCGGATGGATGATAGATCTGATCGTTGAAAAGGACCGACAAGCCTGTCGGATTATCGGACATGAACT
>JAKAMM010000340.1 GCA_021812905.1 Chloroflexota bacterium
CTGTATCCCCACATTTTTGGATTTAGCGCTTCTTTTCGGACTTTGTGCGTTGTGGACAATCCTTGAATAGAATCCGAACTGAATTCGGGTTCAAAGCTCGCTTCCATATTTTGGTCAAATCCATATATTATCCCCCCAATATGGGGGTTGGTTTTGGGTGGTTTTCAATCGATTTCTCGAACATTTGGGCATACTGTCCACAGGAGAGGGGCTTTATCCACAGTTTCTGCCGTGTTATCCACAGATTGGATTTAATCGGACAGAGTTGTCTAGCCTAAATGTAGGCCGATTTACAGGCTTGTAGATGTTTCCAGACCGTTTAAACTGGCGATTTCGTCTAACCGAACCTCGATTTCGTCCAGATGATGATCGAGGGCCAAGACACGCTCTTCGAATCCGGGACCGAGAAGAGAGAGTTGCTGACAAGCCTCTTTCCAAGATGTTGAGGCGGAAGCAGGCAGAACTGCAGCGCAAAGCGTCCAAGTGTGGATCAAAGGCCAGAGGGCGGTCAGAGGCATTTCGCCTTCGAGCAAGGCTTGCATGCCTTTTTCGTAGTAATTCAAGCGCGCAGCGCGAATCCGCACATCCGCTTTTCCGCTTTCAGATGCGGCCAGGAATGCAAGTTTCCAATTATCGAGCCAATTGATCAACGTGGAAGCGTCGATGTTGCTGACGCCAATTAGGTTGAAGATGTCAGCGATGAAGTTGGGACGCTCGGCGGCTTTGGCGCGCTCTGGGAAATCCAGCAGGAGGCGGCGCTCGGACAAAGGCGCTCCGCTGATCTCGGCCACTGAATTGGCGGCGTAGTTGATGACACGCAAAATTTGCCTGACCTGGGTTGGCCCGGCTTTTTCGTTGCGGATGTCCATCAGATCAATCCAACCTTTGCGGGCTTCGGTGAGCAACCTGCGCGAACGTCCAAGCACGGGGGCAGGCGAGTTGAACTCAAACCCGGCACGCAGACCAGCTTGTACGAACTCGAAAAAATTTTCGCGCTCGAATAAAAGCAGCGGGTCGTACATTTCATAGCCAAGCAAAGGATCCGTGCGAAGTTCGCGCGCTGATTTAAAGTCGGATTTTGCGCGATGGCTGATGTCAAGGTGAAAATCGGGCGTCAGTTTTGAAATTTCGCGGGCGATGCCGGGTTGGCTGACATGGACGAGCACGATATCGACATCTGTGGCGCCGCCCAACATCGGCTCAAGGTTGGAAACGAGCGAGCCGGTTAGATAGGCCGCGAGGATATCGCGGTTGTTATAAGCCCGTTCGTGGGCGGTCTCTTTGGCAATGCGGATGAGGGATTCACGAGTGACACGCATGGTTCTTTCTATTTGTCGAGGGGCAGGCTGGCTTGGAAGGGGATTAACCCGAGTTTTTCACGGATGCGCTGTTCGATCAGATTGAGATGCTCGGGATTGTTGATAATATTTAACGAGTTCGTTTCAATCGTCAATACGGGAACGCTGTCGTAGGGGCTGGAGAAGAAGTCTTCGTAGGATTGGTTGAGACGCTCAATATAATCACGTTCCATGTTGCGTTCATAGGAACGGTCGCGCAGAGCGATGCGCTGCATGAGCACGTCTGTCCCGGCGCGCAGGTAGACAAGCAGATCAGGCTTCGGGATCTTCTCTCCAAGTGCTTCGTGGACTCGATAATACATTTCCAGTTCGTCGCCTTTGAGATTGATGCGGGCAAAGAGAGCGTCCTTGGCAAAGGTGTAGTCCGAGATCAGCGATTTGCCGGCCGCTAAAAGTCCAGGCACGGTGCGGTTTTGTTGATGATAACGGCTGAGCAAAAAGAAGATCTGGGTCTGAAAGGCATAGCGTTCACGGTCAGCATAAAAGTCGGAGAGAAAAGGGTTCTCTTCGAAAATTTCAAGTAATATTTCCGACGCAAAGGCCGGTTGTAACATGCGGGCTAGGGTGGTCTTGCCGACACCGATCACCCCTTCGATGGATACGTACATGAAAGACTCCGGAATGAGATGGAGTAAGGATACCATAACCTTTCGGCTTTCGGTATGCAGCGTGACACAGGAGCGCTCAAATGATAATTATGGTCATCCATTGAGATCGTTTCAGGCAGTGTTTCCAAGCTTTGGGTGACGATTTACAACCCGAATGGTAATCCACTGACCGACGCGGGCTGGACCGATAATTTGATTAGCGTTCAGACCGTGGCTGACCTTGTTGACCTGCAAAGATTACGATGCTGCGACCAACACGTATCTACATCGCGTGGCTGTTCAGGCGGTACAAATAAAAGTGGAGCCGGATCGTTAACTTATTTTTGGGCGAACACTAAATTTAAAAACAAAGAGACCGGATCAAAAAATCTGGTCTCTTTGTTTTATTCGATCATTTCTTTTTAATATTTCGGAGGAAAAATTAATATTTTCTTATGATAGGCGGTACTTTTGTATGATCGAATGGGCCTAACATATCGTCGGATTCTTCGATAAACATAATGTAAGGAAAGGAGTCTGCTATGGCACTAGATTCGATTGTAGTTTGGATCATTGTTGGCGGTATCGCCGGTCTGTTGGCTGAATGGTTGATCGGCGGCGTGAATGCCGGTTGCATTGGAACGGTCATCATTGGCATCCTGGGAGCCTTTGTCGGTGGCTGGCTGTTTCATCTTTTGCACATCGCGATCGGCAGTGGCATCGTCAACAACATCATCACTGCATTCGCAGGGGCGGCAGTCCTGTTGTTGGCAATCAGAATCATCCGCCGAGTATGATGTATTTGCAAGTGGACGGGACAAGTTTGGAAGACGAGACGTGATGATAATGAAAACACAAAACAGTCCGACACACAACTGGTGTCGGACTGTTTTGTGTCAGAATGGGCTGTAGCAAAATCGATCACGTTTCATCAATTGCATTTTTCAGTTTCTTTGCAAGCTTCCCAAAATGAGATGTGTATCGCATCTCCTCTTGACGTGGACGCAATAAGTCCACCGTCAGATCAAGTTTGATAGTACCTGGGCGTTGCGTCAAAACGAGTACACGATCAGCTAGAAACAATGCTTCCTCAATTGAATGTGTGACCATGATAACGGTTTTCTGCCGCGCCTGCCAAATACGAGATAATTCCGTCCACATGCGTTCACGTGTCAAAGCATCCAATGAACCGAACGGTTCATC
>JAKAMM010000341.1:0-1830 GCA_021812905.1 Chloroflexota bacterium
AAACTTGAAATCGATCCTTGATTTTTGGCCCCTCGCTTTGACAGCCATTTCCTGATTTACTGAACAATCAAATAGAGATCCAACCAGTCCAAGGAGAATATCTTTCTCCCTTGAAGCTGTTTGAATCCAACCCGATGCTCGTGTATGACGCCGAATCACCATGAGTTGTCAGGGTCGGTGCAAGTAAAGATACAGTCCCTGTATGCTTTACTTATGTTTTTTCGCCACCATCTCACAGGGTTTCCCCATAGAGAAAACGCATCCCTCGAAGATCTGACGGGGCCGCGGTCGATAAGTTTTGCATAAAGCAGGAGCAGAGTACATGGATTTCATCGGACTTTGGAAGTTGTTCAAATTTTGGGGCAGTTCCCTCGGGATGATTCTTCAGATTCCCGCCTGGAGCTTCTTTTTCTATTACCTTTTCATTTCGCTGGCAGGCTGGTTCCACCGCAAGGAACCGGACGCGAACCAGTTCCCGGTCACGCACCGATTCGCATTGATCGTGCCCTCCCATAATGAGGAAAAAGTCGTAGGAAAGATCATCTCAAATCTAAAGTCCTTGCAATATCCGCACGAGTTGTACGATATCTTTGTGATCGCAGATAACAGCACAGACAACACTGCACGGGTGGCCAAAGAACTTGGCGCGATCGTCATGGAGCGCTTGGACCACGTCAAGAAAGGGAAGGGTTATTCCCTTGAATGGATGTTCAACAAGCTCTTTCAAATGGAAACCAAATACGATGCAGTCTGCATCTTTGATGCGGACAATCTGGTCGCGGCCAATTTCCTAATAGAAATGAACAAACATTTATCCATGGGACATAAGGTCGTGCAGGGCTATCTCGACAGCAAGAACCCCTTCGACTCCTGGGTCTCGGCCAACAATTCGATCGCCTTCTGGATCGGCAACCGCATGTTCCAATTGCCGAGATATTACCTCGGCCTGAGCTGCGTTCTGGGCGGGACCGGAATGATGATCGCGACCGAGACCCTGCAAAAAATCGGCTGGGGCGCCACCTGCCTGACCGAGGACCTGGAATTCACCATCAAGGTCGCATTGCAGGGCATGAAGGTTTATTGGGCGCACAATGCGGTCATTTATGATGAGAAGCCATTGACCATGCAGCAATCTTTCCACCAACGTGTGCGGTGGATGCAGGGACAGGCAGATGTCATTGCACGCTTTCTAAAGCCGCTGGCGCTTCGGGCTATAAGGAGCCGCGACATGGTTGCCTTTGATCTGACGGTGTACCTTATTCAGCCCATCATCATCGTGATCAATTTTTTCTGCTTGGTCATGGGTGTATTCTTTATGGTCGTCAGCCCTCAACCAATGATCGGCGGCACAGTCGACTTGCTTACCATCTTCTTTATCGGTCTGTTGTATATCAATGTGATCTTCCTGATCCTGGAACAACACTATTCCTTGAAAACCCTTTTCTTCTTTTTCACATTCCCATTCTACAATCTGACATGGGTTCCCATTGTCATGAAAGGGTTCAAGAATAAAGACCAGAAGGAATGGTCGCACACTCAGCACATCCGGGTGCTGGATATTTCCGAATTGAATGTGGGCAGAGAGTAAAAAATTCGAAGCAAGCACCAAATACAATGCCCAGCCTAAATAAGCTGAGCATTTTCATGCAAAAAACCGGATTGTACTTCAGAGTGGATTCTAAAACCGCAAATGCTTGACCGTCAGTCCATTGTTGATCAGCTCTTTGAGGGAGTCGATTCCAATGCGCAGGTGCATGTCCAAAAATTCTTTTGTCACCTTTTTGTCGCTCCTGGCAGTCTTGATGCCGCCGGGAATCATCGGCTGATCGG
>JAKAMM010000341.1:1840-3142 GCA_021812905.1 Chloroflexota bacterium
GGAAACTAGCAGCAAGGCTCCGGCTGGAATCTGATTGTAGAACCCAGTGATAAAGATCGTGGCGGTTTCCATATCAATTGCCATGACGCGGATACGGCGCAGGTAAGCCTTGAACGCGTCGTCGTGCTCCCAGACGCGGCGATTGGTCGTGTAAACGGTGCCCGTCCAATAGTCCCGATCATGATCGCGAATCGTGGTCGAGATCGCTTTTTGCAAATTAAAAGCGGGCAACGCAGGCACTTCAGGAGGAAAATAATCGTTCGACGTGCCTTCTCCGCGAATGGCCGCAATCGGCAGGATCAGATCGCCGACCTTGCTCTTCTTCTTGAGTCCGCCGCATTTGCCAAGGAACAGGCAGGCTTTGGGCTGGATGGCACCCAACAGGTCCATGATGGTGGCAGCATTTGCGCTGCCCATCCCGAAGTTGATCAATGTAATGCCCTCAGCGGTGACGTTGGGCATGGGCTTCTCCAGCCCACGAATAGGTACGTTAAACCATTGCGAAAATACGTGCAGGTAATCTTCAAAATTGGCAAGTAATATGTATCTGCCAAAATCTGCAAGGGCAGTATCGGTATAACGCGGCAGCCAGTTGGCTACAATCTCTTCCTTGGTTTTCATGTTGTCTCCGGGATGATGGGAGGACGTTCTGCCCCATCCCACTTAAAATAACACGCCATCTAAATCCTAAATTCTCTAAGTACAGAGTTTCAATAGACCGTTCCGAGTTTGGCTTCCAGTTTCTGAACGGTGTAAGTCCATCGGATTGGTTTGGGAGAAAGATTCTCGCACTTTATAAACCCCATTATCGTTTGCGTCAACTCTTCGGCGCCAGTAACTTGCGTTACTGAACACTGAACCAGAGTTCGATCTGATCAAGCCAGGAAACATTGGCTGGCAACCAATAGACTTTGATGGTCAGTGACCAGTTGTTCAAGCGCACATGTTCCTACAGCCAAGTCTCAAGTTGTTTGGGAATGGTCGTGCCAGTTGTCCAGGATCAGGATCAGCGTATACGCCATGCGGCGGCCTTTCATAATTGGTTCCTTTCAACCAAGTTTACATCAAATTAATCGGAACTTTTTTATGAAATTCTGTACTACGTGTTTCAGTTCTTGGCTCCCCGGTTGACGATATCGGGCCCTTTGGGTGGAGCCGCATATGAGCGACTGCGCGCTTCCAACACCCACAACCACCAGTACCGTTACTGCCATATATTCATCACCTCTGCCAACGACTCGACCTATATACCAGTGCCAACTTTCACTCTCGTTCCGGGTCCTTCACCCACCCCGCCAGCCG
>JAKAMM010000342.1 GCA_021812905.1 Chloroflexota bacterium
GCAATTAGTATGCGTTTGCGAAGCATTTTAATCCAGACCAGATTCCACTATTCTTTCAAAGTAGCGCTGACAAAAACATCAACTATATTTTCGAATGCAGGACGGTTGGGAGTCTATCACCAGTTTTGATATTTCGCATCAAATCCATGAGCTTAACACTCACATCATTTGTCTTAAACCTATGATCAGTCCCCGCAACGTCAATCGCCGCTCTCAAATTTTCCATCTTTCATGAGTTGAGGGCGGCCGGTATGGGCCGCCCTCAACTTGTATAACAAAATGTATCAAAGTATCTTGCCGATCAGGTATAGCGCAGGGTAGAAAAAGATCCAAACCACATCGATGAAATGCCAATAGACAGTAGCCGCCTCAACGCCCCAATGCTTTTCGGGTGAGTAAAGACCGCGCGAACCGTTACGGAGAATGATAATAAGAAAGATCAGGCCGGTAATAACATGGAAGGCGTGCATGCCCGTCATCATGAAGAAGATGGCGCCCGCCGCACTCGCCGAAGGGGTAACGCCTTCCGCTATCGCAGACGGCCACTCTATCCCAAGCACTCCCGCCACGAACGCGAGGCCAAGTGCCAGCGTCAACGATGTAAACAGGGTGAAGTTTTTGCGATCACCATGTTCCATGGAGACTTCAGCCCGATTCATGCAGAACGAAGAGAGTAACAATACTGAGGTCACACCCAGGCCCAAGATTTGGTTAAGAGGCGGACGGGTCATTCCCAGCAAATAGAAGCGCGAGACCGCAAGGCCGCCAAAAACAAAGGAATCGGAGAGCAGAAAGAGCCAGAGTCCCAGCCTGCTCGTAGTCAGCTTATAAGCATAACTATGTTGATCAATATCTGGGTCTTCGGTTGCGCCAAGTTTATAGACATGCATGTAATAGTACAGAACCAGCCCAAACTTGACCAACGCAATTGTTACCAGCAAAGTTACCGAGCCAATCGCAATCGCCACAAAAAATTCAAGGGCGCTCAAAACAGCCAGGAAGACAAAGACAAGTACGCCCTGACGGAGCGCTTCGGATTTATTCAAATGTTCCATAATTTAATTCCTTCCGCCTGTTTTTTTCTCTGCGAATTTTACATAGACCGAATCAGCCAAACCGTAGTCGTACGGCTCACCTACGACTTCAAACGGCTGTTCATAATTGTGTGCGGGCATCGGTGAGGGGACTTGCCATTCGGGTGAGCGGGAATTCCACACATTACCGGTGGCAGGTTCGCCCTTTGTTATACTGCGGAAGAAATTGATAAAGAAGATCAACACTGAGAGAGCGATTATGAAAGCGGCAATGGTCATGACAAGGTGATAAGGATCAAAACCAAGGGAGGGGTCATAATCCGCGATGCGGCGGCGCATGCCAAGCAAACCGATGCGCATCATCAAGAGAGTTAAGACGATAAAAGACGGGGTCATCAACCAGAAATGAAGCCGGCCGAGAGCCTCGTTCATGCGACGCCCGGTTGCTTTTGGAAACCAAAAGTAGATCGCCGCAAAAAAAGGGAGAACGTACCCGCCGAATAACGTATCGTGGAAATGACCAACAATCCAGTATGTATCTTGCAGATGAAGGTCCGTTGCTACCGTCGCGTTCGGGGGACCGGATAAACCGCCCATCAAGAAAACAACGATGCCTCCCAACACAAAGAGAAAGGCTGTAGGATATGGACCTGTGACTTTTCCTCTCCAAATCGTTGCAACCCATGAGAAGAATTTAACCCCAGTGGGAACAGCAACAAGCAAAGTACTGTACATAAAGGGGACGCGCAGGTATTCGTTCATACCCGATGTATACATGTGGTGCGCCCAGACAAGGAAGCCTACCAATGCAATGCCGAGTGACGACATGGCGATCCAGCGATAACCAAACAACGGCTTGCGAACGAAGACCGGCAAAAGCTCAGAGATTATCCCGAGACCAGGCAAAATAAATACGTAAACTGCCGGATGCGAATAGAACCAGAAGAGATGCTGGAACAGGATAGGATCGCCGCCCTTGGCAGGATCGAAGAAGCCCATTCCAAACAAACGCTGGAACATAACCAACTGGAACGAAAGGCCGATTTCCTGCGTGGCAGTCAAGGCTATGATCGAAGTCGCAATCGCGGCCCAGACAAATATCGGCAGCCGGAAAGCGGTCATGCCTTTCGCGCGCATACGGAGCACAGTGGCTATCACGTTCAACGCGCTAAGAACGGATGACCAGCCCGCCACAATAACGCCGAGGAAGAACATCTGCATCCCAACAGGAGCGCGGACAGAGAGCGGCGGGTAGCCCGTCCAACCGGTATCAAAACCGCCCAACGCCATACTTGAGAGCAAAAGTATTGCAGCCGGAGGCGCAAGCCAATAGGAAAATGCGTTCAATCGTGGAAAGGCCATATCGTGTGCGCCGATAAGGAGAGGCACGATGTAGTTAATCACACCCGAGATTCCCAGCAAGATTCCTATAATCATTACTATCCCATGCAGGGACATTAAGGTGTTGTACCACTGCAAAGACAGGAACTGTAATCCATGCGAAGCCAACTCGGTGCGGAAGATAAGCGAAAATATGCCGCCGACTACCAGAAGCAACAGGGCGGCCATTGTATACTGAATACCAATCACCTTGTGGTCAAGCGAAATATTGATGAATTTTTCCCAACCATCCGGATCCTGGTGATTCTCATGGGTCTCTTCGCCTTTCGCCCATTTAAACCAATCGGTCAATACGCCACTCCCGCCGAGAAAGGAAAGCGCGCCGACTAATCCGCCAAACACCCAGGCAGGTTCGGTAAAGCCGAAAGTCGCAAAGGGCTTCAATCCCATCAGAACGCGTATCAACGTAACAAACGACGCACCCAATGCCCAACCGATAGCCTGCCAGAGAAGGCCATGCCACAGGGCAGATGAAAAGAATTTTTTCATGTATCCTCCACGATTAGACCTGGCAAGCCAGGTCTAAATTCATTTATTTCAGCGTCGCAATATAAGCGACAAGATCCTGGATCTGCGCATCGGTCAAGTCAAATTTAGGCATCGGTGCAGCCGTCTCGAAGCCTTTGACAATCTTGGCACTTGGGTTGGAAATCGACTCAATCAAGTAAGCATCATTCGCCGTAACGGTTGTACC
>JAKAMM010000343.1 GCA_021812905.1 Chloroflexota bacterium
CCACTGATTACAAAGATTTCACCGATTTTAAGAACAAACCTGCGTAATCTGTGGATAGATTTTGCTCTTTCTCGCCAAGAACGGCAAAACGCCAAAACAAAAAGAGAAAAGAATAATTTCTTTTCTCTTTGCTTCTTCACTTCTGCTTATTCTTCGCCGCCTTCGTCGGCCGCAGCTGGTTGTTCGATCCTGATAACGTCGCCATGATAATTGATGACGATCTTAAAGCCGAGCATTCCGAGGTAAGCGCGGCCATCTTCAGGAATGCCTTGCTGCATCAACGTATCGAATTGCTTGTCCATGTTTTTGAGTTGTTGTTCGATGG
Organism: Chloroflexota bacterium; assembly: GCA_021812905.1. The sequence goes on from JAKAMM010000343.1 coordinate 326, forward strand.
CCGCCTTGGTAAAAACATCTTCCTGGCCGAGCATTTTTGCGGTTTGCTCAGAGATGAGGCCTTCACTGCCCTTCATCATCTCCTGCATTTGTTTTAGCACCTGACGATCCACCAGCTCCGCCGGTATATGTCGGCGAAAGCCTGCGTCGTTTATCACGTAAGCTGGTTCTTCGCCGATGAATCCGGTCTCCACAGAATGATCGTTTTCATCGATCACGAGACCGGCAAATAAAGGTTGTCTTGGCATAAATCCTTCTTTTTATTAATTGGATGCAACAATTTGAACGTTTGTGCCCTCGCCCGGTTTATACAAATACGGCGTTCCCACAGGGACCTCGGGGCGGGTCCAGCGATAAATGAATTTCGCATCGGCTGGAGACAAGTTCACGCATCCATGACTGCGCGGCTTGCCATAATCATTGTGCCAGTATGTCCCATGGAACGAATCTCCCGTGCCAGTGAAAAAGCTGACCCACGGCACACCCGGCAAATCATACCCTTGACCAGCGCCCGCTTCGCCGTCGTTGGTCATGTGAATGGTAGGCCCTTTATGAAAAGTTTTGAAATCGCCAATCGGGGTCCTCGTCCCCTTGCCGCCGCTGGAACAACGCGCAGTCAGAACGGCTTTATCGTCTTCGAATGCGGTTATGGATTGCGTGGCAATATCCACGTAGATGTGCTTTCGGTATTCGGGAATATCGGGAGAAAGCAGAGTCAGCTCATCATCCGGGACGAGGCGCATGTCTATGGACGCGACGTAGAAAGAGGCCTGCAGTTCGCTGTCATAGATTTCGTACCACACGCCTTTCTCGTAGCGATTGACCGAAACACCGGTCACCCAATGCGTCGTCCCATAATAAATACGGTAACCGCGCCTGGCCCAAAAAGAGGGGCTTAAGTGTGTATCGCTAAACGGGACGGTAATCTCGCCCAGTTGTCCCGCGGCCGGGATTTGAAAGATTGATTTCTGGTAATTCGTTTCAACCGGCTGGACCCAACCAGAATATGTGTAACCTTCGTTGTTAAGCCGGTACCATTTTTTGTTGTACGGGTTTCCAGCGTCGCCGTCCACTTCGTCCGTGACATTCACCACTTCATCGCGGCCAAAGATGTGGGAAGTCTTGGCATTAAAGGATGGCTCGCTATATAAATAAATTCCGCTCTGGATCATGCGTCCCTGCGCCGTTGACGAAGCAAAGGCGCGGTCAAGGTGCAGTTCGGCAAGGAATACGCCGAGCATCCCCGCACCGGAGAGTTTTAAAAAATCGCGTCGTGAGAACGGTGGGTTTATCATGCTGTTTGTTGGATTGTATCTGATTAATAATTCCGGGGAGGTATGGGAACAGAAAATCTAATATAACTCTAAGAAGCCGAATTGCAGACCGCGGATCAACCCTGATGAACACTATTGTTCTGGTATATTTTCAAAACCCCTTTTACCTGTGTTCAGTTATATTGTCTAAGTTGCATAGATCAATAATGCACGTTGACCAGCGTGCCGACCGAAGCCCAGTTGTACAACCATTCTGAATCGGGAATGCTCAAATTCACGCATCCGTGGCTCATGGGTGTGCCGAAATTATGATGCCAGTATGTGCCGTGCAGGCCGTAGCCTCGATAGAAATACATTGTGTATGGCACGTTGGGCAAGTAATATCCCGGCCCGGCCATGTCGGTGTACCGGTATTTGACGTAGATGTGATATTTACCGGTCACCGTTGGGTATTGCCATGTTCCAGTCGAGACCAAAAACGAATTCACAACCGTGTTGCCTTCGTAGGCATATACCATTTGCTGCGAAAGGTTTACATCGATCCAGCGTTCGCCTCCGGTCGAGGCGTAATTCGTTTGTGATCCCGATGCGGGAGTCGGCGCGGGTGCGACGGTTGGGATTTCGGATGTCGGCGTGTCCTCCACGTAGGTCAAGGTCAGGCCGCCGTTGTTTGACGGTTCGGCTGTCGGCAGGGGATTATCCGGTGAAACGGCAGCCGCGTCGGTCGGAGCGGGAATCGGCACGTCCGTTGGAATGGCGGTTGGTATGGCAGTTGGCGCGTCCGTTGGAATATCGGTTGGCGCTTGCGTTGGAACGTCCGGCAGGTTGTTGACAAGATTCAACGGTTGAGGCGTTGGCGAGGGCAGCGCTTCAGCCATCGGCGCGGACGGCGTGTCTGTCGGCTTGGCAATGGTCACCTGCGCCCACGAAGCCGGATGTGAAGGCGTCGGCGCGGCGTTGTTTGCCAGCAATGCCAGAACAGGTGAAGTAGTTGCCGACCATGCGGCGACCGCACATATCAACAAACCAACGATCAAAAAAAGAACCGGATATAACGGACTGCGTTTTGTTCTTGGGGTTGGATTGCCTGCTTCTGGGTGAGTGGACAAATCTGGGTGCGCGGGCAGGATTTGCTGACGGGCAGATTGGGCACGCGGCAAAAGCCCGATCAGGCTGGAACTTTGGGCGGGCGTGATTTCCCGAGGCTTTTCCGCCGCTTCATTTTTGGGTAAACGACTCTGCGCCCATTCCAATCCCTTTTGCGCGCGCGGACTGTTGGGGTTGAGCCTGAGCGCCCGCTGAATATATTCCATGCTGTCACGCGGATCAGCGATGGCCGCCAGCACCAGCCACGGATCTTCGCTTTGAGGAGCGAGCGAAGCGGCTTGTTCCGCCCACTTACGAGCTTCAGTGCGGTTGTTATTCCGCAAGGCTTCTCGTGCTTTTTGTACCGCTAAACGGGCTTCATCCGTTTGATTGTTCATAGGCTAAGGGGCTGGGGTGGGCTCGACGTTT
>JAKAMM010000344.1 GCA_021812905.1 Chloroflexota bacterium
CTACATCGGCCGGCCCCTCACCCCCGGCCCTTCTCCTTACAAGGGAGATGGGAGATGGGCGGGTGGTCAATTGCGGGTTGTCAGCGATCACCGTCCCCGCGCCGACAATGATTGCATCAGTAACATTTCGCAAAGCGTGCGCGCGCTGGCGAGAATTTTCATTTGTGATCCAGCGCGAGTCGCCGGTGCAGGTGGCGATCTTCCCGTCCATGCTCATGGCAAACTTGGCCGTGACGAAAGGCCGTCTCATCGTCACATGCTTGAAGAAAGGCTGGTTGAGTTCGCGCGCTTCTTCTTCACATGGACCGCGATGAACCTTGATCCCGGCGGTTTCGAGCAGGGCGTGACCTTTCCCATTTACAAGCGGATTGGGATCGCCGACAGCGTAATACACCTCTGCTATTCCGGCGGCGATGAGCGCGTCGGTACAAGGAGGCGTGCGTCCATGATGCGCGCACGGTTCAAGCGTAACGTACATGGCCGCGCCGCGCGCCAATTTACCAGCGGCAAGCAAGGCTTCGATCTCGGCGTGCGGCTTACCGGCCTGGTGGTGATACCCCTCCCCAATGACGCGTCCGTCTTTGACGATGACCGCACCGACCATTGGATTGGGACTGGTGCGGCCCTCGGCCTGCCGGGCAAGCGCCAGCGCGCGGCGCATATAAATGATGTGCGTGGAAGTGTCCATAGGCAACAAAAAACCTCGAAGAAGACCGGGATGACCGGCTCAATCACCGTTTCTTCGGGGCAGGGATGAGTATAAACTGGCGGATGGCCAAACGGCTCCACCATCATAAAAGTGCCCCAAACAGATTTTTGTTTGGGGCACTGAAAACACCAACATACACAAGCGTCTTAGAGTACTTGACCCCGACGCGTGCGCTGTTGCTGACCTTCTTCCAATCCCGACTATACGGTCGGCCCCGGAGTTACACCGGATCATGCTTGTCGCCTGGTAGGGCAACTCGCTCGTGGGCTTTACCACCGATCGGGAATTGTTTCGCATTGTCATACGAAACTCACCCGGCCCCGAAGGTTGTGATATTCAATTAGGCTGATTATACTGCCAAAACTTAATTCCCCACAAGCGCGCAGCAATTCGGGAGTGTCTAAAACAGTGGGCTAATGAAGTCCATGACATGAGATGTGTAGTTTGGAAAACGCTGTTTGTGAAGTTGCCTGCTGTTGAAGCAGTAAACGAATAAACGTAAGGCGCACTCCAGTGCATAAGGACAGCAAGAAAAGCAACGTGATTTACGAGCTAGTCGAGCCAGGTAGTGACGGAGTTCAGCATTATCCGCTTCCACCGAATAGGTATCTGCCTTGCCTTTCGAAACTTCGTAGCGACCCAAGTGGTACCAGAGCCGCTGATAGGCATCAAACCCGTCGCTGTAATACCATTTTGCCTTGGGAGCCTGATCCACGATATGTTGAATGGCTTCCTGCGTACGAACCCAGACAACCGCCCAACCCAAAATGCAACGGGTTTTGCGATCCACTACCGTGAGGATGTAGATTTCGTTTTTTTGTCACCAATGAAAGTGAACATTTCGTCCATCTCTGCCTCTTTGACTTCGCTGGGCAGTGGCGCATTGGGCAAGGCTTCTGCCAGATTGGTGACCCAATAGGCCACCGTTTGCGGAGCAACTTTCAGATGGCGAGCGATCCGACGCAAGTTACCGCCATCCACGTACATTTCCAGTGCTCGTTTGCGCATGCTTTCAGGGTAGCCTTGTGCCTTGGGTTCGGGTGTGTACTTGCGATGGCAGTGCATACACCGATACCTTTGTGATCCGGCCTTCGTTTTTCCCGCTCTGTTTTGGCGGGTGGTCTCATGACAATATGGACAGCTTCTCATAGCTCTATTTTAGCCCATCCTTTTAGACACTCTCTCGTTACGCGTACTCGCTAAACAATCCAATTCTATATACTGATCCTTCTGGGCATAAGCCATGTTGGGCCACGAAACGTTATTCTTGTGATTTGAGCAAGTGGACGAAGGACGATGCCTCGAGAGAAATTGGAAGATATGGAAACTACAGCATTGCATATCAAAACTCTGTAGCGGCCTTTCTTTCCAGCCAGGGAGTCTCGGTTCCTGACCGCGGGGCTGTTAGCTCCAAAGCCTGTAACGATGTCAATCCAGGTTGTGGGCTGAATTATTATTATGGACCCGTCGATACACTTTCGCCAATTGGTAGTTCTAGCAGTGATGGTGGCGATAGCGGAGAGTGTACCTATGGTGAAGATGGAAGATGCGGAACCATCACTGGACAAAATGGATTTGCTTTTGGTCTAGGATTGGGAGGAGAAGTTGGCGGATCTTCTCCTGGTCAGTTGGCGGCGGGCCAACATTTCTCGGTACGATAGTGGGGTATTATTTCGTATCGCCCCTTTTGTCTGTTCTCTTCCTTTCCCTGGCCGCAGGCGCCCTGATCTATATCATCGGCGAATTGCTCCATCTGAACTGGCGGCCAGGCGTAAAGTTACAGGCAGGCTGGGGTCTTTTCGCCGGCTTGTTGATTGCATACCTGACTGACTTGATACTTGTTATTGGTGGGGCCTAACAAGCACATTATCGGTTCAATATTGAGCAATGGGGAATCCCAAGTTTCCAGGATGACATAACAAGTCCTCTGCTGTTGCTTCGGTTCATCACCTTTGGCTTACAGCCGGAGGTCTACTTCTTCAACAAACATGACTCACCCTTAAATTCGGGATGAGTCATGTTTCACTTAACTGCAACTGTTGCCCTTGTCCAATCCTACAATCCCGAACAGCGCGACCTTCACTCCCGCGCCAACAGCTACTGGCGTGATCCAAGCCCATCAGCCTCCGTAAGCTGGCTGGGTGGGGGCGGCATATACGTATAAATCCGTCCATATGTCGTCACGATTGAGTGCCAAAATAGGCCCTTAATGTCAGCCTTTCCCCACTCATTGCACTCGAAAAATATGTTCGATTGTGTCTATCCCTGTCCGTGTGGATACTACCAATCAGACATAAAACCTTGTACCTGTGCACCTGCCACAGTAACCAGATACCAGAAACGTATCTCGGGCCCGCGCTTGGGCTGCTTGAATGTGTGCCCAGGTTGTCTCCTGAACGACAAA
>JAKAMM010000345.1 GCA_021812905.1 Chloroflexota bacterium
GGCAATAAAGAGAACTTTTTGGGTTGCCACTTCCTCTTTTTGTTCGAAGATCAAGCGCTGGTCGGTTAGATAAAGCACGCCTTGGGGGTCCCCTTTTTGCTCTTTGCCAGATTTCACCCACACAGCCTTGACCGCCATCACACCCGCTTCGGTTGCAAGTAATTGAAAAGAAGCCTCGGCCAATTGTTTTAGAGTCCAATCTGCTTTTTCAATTTGGGAAGCAAGCATATGGACTTCATTGCTGAATGAGTCATACATGCCCCCGATCTCCTGCTCCGCTGCCGAGACATTATTCTCCAGCGTGCTGACATCATTTTGTAGTTTATCGGTGAGCGCCCTCGTTGCTGGATTGTTGATCTGTGCGGTCAATTGCGTGACCTGCGTTTCCAAAGGTCTCAAAGCCAATTCGAGATTTGCGGCTTGTTGATTGATGGCGGCTGTAATGGATGGAATAATGCTGCTCCATTGTGAGACAAAGCCGGCCGACTTGGTTTCCATATCTTTTCCGAACACGTACCCGCGTGTGCGTAGGTCGGCCACACGCTGGCTCAAATTGTTCACGGTAGTTTGTAGATCTTCCACAGCATCGCGCGTATTGGTTAAACGCACGCCTTTTTGCAGCGAGTCAACTCTGCTTTGCAGTGTACTTAAATCACTTATTAGTTGTTCGGATGGGTTAGGTGTCGTCATGGCATCTCCTTTTGTCAATCAGTAAGAAATTATACCTGAGTGCGTCTCAAAAGCAGATTTATCTCAGTGGTAAAATCATGATAATTTAAGGAGAAACATGATAACCGGCGATTTACAAAAGCGTGCGATAAACACTCTTCGATTTCTTTCAGCGGACGCTGTTCAGAAAGCGAACTCGGGTCACCCCGGACTTCCAATGGGCGCCGCCGCAATGGCTTACACAATATGGACGCGCCATCTGCGCCACAACCCGCGCAATCCAAAGTGGCCCGGACGCGACCGTTTCGTCTTATCTGGCGGACACGGCTCGATGCTGCTGTACTCGTTGTTGCATCTTACTGGCTACGACCTTTCGTTGGATGAAATCAAGAACTTTCGTCAATGGGGGAGCAGGACGCCCGGACATCCCGAATACGGATTAACTCCCGGCGTCGAGATGACAACCGGTCCGCTTGGCCAGGGATTTGCGACAGGCGTTGGCATGGCCATCGCGCAAGCTCATTTAGCCGCAACATTCTCGCCCGAACTTTTCGACAATTACATTTATGCCATCGTGACCGACGGCGACTTGATGGAAGGCATTTCGTCTGAAGCCGCCTCACTGGCAGGACATCTGCAGTTGGGACACTTGATCTATCTTTACGATGACAATCACATCTCAATTGATGGTCCAACCAGTTTGGCTTTTACCGAAGATCGCGCTGCGCGCTTTGCTGCTTACAACTGGCATGTCCAGAAAATAGAAGATGGCAATGATGTCGAAGCGATCGACCGCGCGATTCAGGCTGCAAAACAAGATCCGCGTCCATCCATCATCATGTGCCGCACGCACATTGGTTTCGGCGCGCCGCACAAACAGGATACTGCTAAGGCGCACGGCGAACCTTTGGGCGATGATGAATTAAATGCCGCCAAGCAAAATCTCGGCTGGCCGCTTGAGCCGCGCTTCTTAATTCCGGGCGATGTGCTCGAATTTTTCCGCGAGGCTGTGGATGCTGGGAATAAGTCTGAGGTTGAGTGGCAGAAAAAATTCGCCGATTATAGAAATGCCAATCCCGAACTCGGCGCGGAATTGGAAAGACGCTTAGCTGGAAAATTTCCCAAAGGTTGGGATTCTGTTTTGCCAAAATTCGCCGAAGATGCAAAGGGCATGTCGACTCGCTCCGCTTCAGGAAAAACCATCAACGCGTTGGCTGCCAAACTTCCCGAACTGATCGGCGGCTCGGCGGATTTGGCGCCGTCGAACAACACAAAAATTGATGGCGCGACAGACTTTGAGAAAGAATCTCCACAGGGACGCAACTTCCATTTTGGCGTGCGTGAACACGCCATGGCCGCGGCTGTAAACGGTATGAATTGGTTCGGTGGTATTGTCGCTTATGGTGGAACCTTTCTGATTTTTTCTGATTACAACAAACCCGCCATTCGCATTGCTGCCATTTCACATGTGCCATCCATTTTTGTTTTCACACATGACAGCATCGGCCTCGGCGAAGACGGACCGACGCACCAGCCCATCGAACAATTGGCCGGATTGCGAGCGATCCCAAGCTTGACCGTGATCCGGCCAGCCGATGCGAACGAGACAGCCCAGGCCTGGAAAGTCGCTCTCGAGAATCGTCATGGCCCGACAGCTTTAGCTTTGACTCGTCAGAACGTTCCAACCTTCCAACCCGCCGCCCTGAGCATGTCGAAGGGTTCAAATCTTCCAACTGTGGGAAAAGGCGCATACATTCTCGCCAGCTTTGGAAAGAAGACGCCGGAGATTATTTTGATGGCGTCCGGCTCGGAGGTTGGATTAATTTACGAAGCCGCGAAAAAACTTGCCGAGCAGGGACGCAGCGTGCGCGTGGTGTCGTTCCCTTCATGGGAATTGTTCGAGAAACAGGATAAAGCTTATCGCGAGTCCGTGCTGCCGAAAAAGATTACGGCGAGAATCGCTGTCGAAGCGGGAGCCAGCCTCGGCTGGGAAAGATACGCCGGGTCCGATGGGAAAATAATCGCCATTGATCATTACGGCGCGTCCGCACCGGGAAAAGTCGTGTTTGAAAAATTCGGCTTCACGGTGGAAAATGTCCTCGCACAGGCGAAATCTATTTTGCCGAAGAAAAAATCTGTGGCCAAAAAATCCGTGAAATCAACAAAAAGCAAAGCGAGACGAAAATGAAGATCGCTGTTGGTTTTGACCATGCGGGTTTCCCATTGAAACAAACCGTGCTCGAGGCTGTACGCACCGCTGGACACGAGCCGATTGACCTGGGCACGTTCAGTGCTGAAAGCGTGGACTTTCCCGATTATTCCGAAAAGGTTGGACGCGCGATTCAAACTGGCGAAGCCGAGCGCGGAATTTTGGTTTGCGGTTCGGGCATCGGCGCGTGCATCGCCGCGAATAAGATGAAGGGTGTGTACGCTTCGATTT
>JAKAMM010000346.1 GCA_021812905.1 Chloroflexota bacterium
TCCTGTGCGATTGACGTTTACACGCCAGGAAAGTTCGGCGTGTTCTGAAAAAGTTCTGTTTCCCGATTTCAATCAAAACGCTTTATTGCCAGAAGGTGAACAGGTGATATTGGAATTCACACCCAATAAAGCAGGTGAGTATGGCTTTCAATGCCAGATGGGAATGTTGCGTGGCAAGCTGATTGTGGAATAAGAAAGAAGCGGGCGCAGAGAAATCTCTGCCCCCGCTTTTGTTTAACGGAATGGGTTACTTTGCTAACGCCGCTCCACAGTATGGACAGTTCTTCCAATCAGCCTGCGTGCCGCGCCCGCAAGATGGACAAGCGTGAGCCGGAGCGGGGGGAATGTTTCCGCCTCCAATTGTCCGCACGAACCAGGCGATACCAAAAACAGTCAACACGAGAAAGCCAACGGGGATCAGCCACATAAAGAACATGCCGCCCATCATCCATGGTCCCATCATTCCCCATCCGCCATAGCCCCAACCACCGTATCCCGAGCCACCCAGCAAGCTTGCGCCAAACATCAAGACGAGCAGGGCGATAATGACGGTCACAACGACCGCTGTCCAATTAATTTTGTTCATCAGTCACTCCTTTGAGATTCGTTCTTGGACAAAACACCTCAGCGCCTAATGATGGGCTGGTTGTTTTTCCGCTTCGCCGAGCGGGGAGCCGCAGTAGGCGCACGCGCTCCAATTCGGATCAACCTTTTGTCCGCAGGCGGAACACTCTGCCGTTTTGAGACTCATGCCGCAGTTCGGACAAAAAGCAAAACCCTGTCCCAGAGGGAAGCCGCAGTGGGCGCATTGCTGTCCGCTGGAGGCAGGCATGACGTTGGGCTGTGACACAGACGCGGGCGGGGTGGAGGTCTGGTGTCCCTCGTGATCCATCCCCGCGTGCATTAACATACAACCACACATAACCGTTCTCCTTTCAAAAGTTTTTCCAATTTACGTTTCTTTACATTCTCTCACATTGATGTAAAGATTTGATAAAGAATTCGCGAAGGTAGATTAAATGCTGATCGGTATACCGAGCGTCCTGCCGCCAAGCGATAGGGCCAGGCGTAGTGTCTCGCGTTTCAGGCCGAAGGGAGACAACCACCACTGCTCGAACAAAACTTTACCGAGATGCCAGGATTTGCCCATCTTGTGGAGTTCGATCTGCGGCGACGGTTCGGCAAAGAAATTGCCATACGCGAATCCTGCCAGACTTTCGCCTGCTTCCAGCATACAGTAGCCGATGCCTGGAAAATTATCCCGCCTGCCCGCTCCCGCGATTTCTGCGGCGATACGGCGCGCGACCACCTCAGCTTGGGCATGGGCAAACACGCCAGCCTTTGGCAACATCAATGGGACATCGGCTTTCCAACGCCCGGGGACGGAGATGGCTGTCGCGTCGCCGATCGCGTACACATTTTCGTGCTTTGACTGGAGAGTAGCGCGATCTACCGGAATCCAGCCGGCCTCATTGGTCAGCCCACCTTCATGAACGATGCGCGGCCCGCGGTGAGGGGGGATGGCGACCAGCAAGTTGTAGCGGAATGATCCTTGTCCATCGAAGGCAAGTTCATGTGCGGTTGAATCCACTTGCGTCAATTTGTGCAGTGGATGAAAGGCAACGCCTCGATCCGAAAGCATTTGCTTCACCGCATCGCCCAGGGCAGGTCCCGCTACCGGCATGGGTTGAGGCTCCGGCGTGAATAAATGTACCTCAGTGTTGTTGTTCAAGCCGCGCCTGCGGAGCGTATTGGCAATGAGCATAGCGCCTTCGTGCGGTGCGCCGGGACATTTATAGGGCAGGGAGCTCACAACCACAGCCACCTTCCCGCCCGCGAAGTTTCGCAAAGTATCACGCAATTTCGTTGCTCCATCGAATGTGTAATAGGTTTGCGTGCTCTCCGTCAAACCGGGGATGGCGCCGGGGGCTAGTTCCGCGCCGAGGGCAACGATAAGATAATCGTAATTCAACGTCTGCGCGCTGGTCTGCACGCGGCGATTGGACAGGTCAATTGCCTGCGCTTCAGCCAGAATCAACTCGACGCCGGGGCGGACGAGCTGGCGCACGTCCCGCGTGATCTGTTCCGGCTGGCGGTCACCGGTCATCAGCCACAGGAAGGAGGGCGCAAAAGCGTGCCGGGAATTCTTCTCGACCAGCACGATGCGGTGTTCGGCTGGCAGGAGCCGCCGCAATTCGTTGGCGGCGGCCAATCCGCCGATGCCTCCGCCCAGGATAAGCACAGTTTTACCAGTCATAATTTCACCTCCAGTTTCAACTTATGATGTTTACCGATAATCGAATATCGCCCACAACTCGCAGCGCGTCGAAGGGACAGGCGGGGATGCACAAACGGCAGTCATAACAACGTTCGATGTCAATGTAGGGCAGTTCTTCAAGATCTATCCGCACGATGGCTCGCGTTAAAACGCCAGCACCTTGTCCGCTATGAGTGTCCAGTCGGTGAGCAATTCCATGCTCCCGTTTTGGATGTTTTCTATTAATGCGTCTTGCCCGAGACCTCGGGCTTTCTGGCATGTGCCTCAGGTTGCCACCTCGCCGCCGCGCAGAATAGAACTCAACATGCGCTCGACGTTGTAGTATCCCTGTGGCGTCTCTTGTCTGCGCACAGCACACTGCACGCCGTCACCCATCAAAAATACGCGCACATGCGTTTCGGGTCGTTTGGCGAGATTCATAGCGAGCCGCAAGGCATTATAGGGGCGTTCATTACCATAAGGGCCATCATTGATAATGAGCAGGTAGTTTGTCATTTTGGTTTCGGTCATGCAACAGGTTCCTTTTCCATCGTTTTTCCTCGAGCCGTCTCAACAGATGTCTCTAAATGTTCCAACAAAACTTGCCGCATCAATTCACAAGCCTGGATGATCTTGGGATTGCTCAACTTGTAGAAAACGTTCAACCCCTCGCGTCGCGATGTGACAATTCCCCTCTGCCGCATGATGGACAAGTGCTGGGACAAATTAGCCTGGCTGATTTCCAAAGCCTCTGCCAGCGCAGTTACTGACAATTCGCGGGCGCGCAATTTGTCTATGATTTCCAGCCGTTTGGGATTGGACAACGTGTGGCAAATACTCGC
>JAKAMM010000347.1 GCA_021812905.1 Chloroflexota bacterium
GGACTCTGATCCTTTTACTTTCGCACCAGAAGGCGGCGAATCAGGCATCAGCGTGCTGGCGCGCGCCTTGCCCATCATCCGCGAGATCGTTGTCAAACATAAAGATGAGAGTGTGGCAGTTGTTTCGCACAAAGCCACGTTGCGGTTAATTCTCAGTAGTCTGCTCGGTTTCGATGCGCGCGGTTATCGAGACCGGCTCGACCAGGCCCCGGCCTGCCTGAACATCGTGGATTTCAAGGATCCCGTCCGGGCCCGGCTGATGCTATTCAACGATGTTTCCCATTACGCTGACCGGCCGTTGAGTCCACATGAGCATCTGTCCAAATGGTGGGATACAAACGGAGCGCCTGCTTCTGATTAGGCTGTAATCACGAAAAAACTTTTTCATAAGAAAACACATTTCGGAGCCACCATAAAAACTATTCTCACCTATCTTGAGAATCACACGATAGACATCCTTGCCGACGTTGAAGCGCTGGTGCGGATCGAATCGCCGTCCAATTATGTGGATGGAATAAACCGCGTCCAAAACTTGACCGAAAGCTGGCTCGCTGAATTCGGACAGATCAACCGCCACCCCAGCCCGCGCGGTGATGTGGTGCACGCGCACATTCAAGGTCAAAGTAGCGAGCGGATCGTGTTCCTGGCGCACATCGACACGGTTCATCCCGTCGGTTTGTGGAGGGATGTCTGGTCGGTCAAGGACGATCAGGCTTTTGGCCCGGGCACATACGATATGAAGGCGGGCGTTGTCCAGGCGCTTTGGGCAATGCGCGCTCTGAAGTCACTTGGAAGGACACCCTCTGTGAGCATTGACTTTCTGCTTACGTCGGATGAAGAAACCGGCTCGGAGGTCGGAAGGCCTCTTATTGAAGAGTTGGCAAAAGGAGCGCAGGCCGTGCTTGTGCTGGAACCTCCATTCATGAACGGTGATCTCAAGGTCGCGCGCAAAGGCGTGGGCGAATATAAATTCAATATTTTCGGCAAGGCCGCACACCAGGGACTCGAACCGCAGAACGGAAGAAATGCAATCGTCAGCGCCGCGCATCTGATCTCTGAACTGGTCAAGCTGCAGGATTGGGACAAAGGTACAACGCTCGGACCAAATGTCATTCAAGGCGGGACAGTGTCCAACGTCGTTGCGGATCATGTGACTCTGGAGGTGGACTTACGCATCTGGTCGCTGGATGAAGCCGAACGCGCAGATAAAGCCTTGCGTGCCATCCAGCCGCTGGAAGGCACGCGCTATGAGATCAGCGGCGGATTGAACCGTCCGCCCATGGAACCAACTGAAGGCTCGCTCAAACTGTTCGATGAAGCCAGGAAAATTGCAAATGAGCTTGGCTTCGACGTTGGCGCCGCGCGCGTCGGCGGCGGCTCGGACGGCAATTTCACAGCTCAACTCGCGCCAACTTTGGACGGCTTCGGCGCGATCGGAGCTGGCGCGCATCAGAAAGATAAAGAGTACATCCACATTCCAAGCCTGGCTCCTCGCAGCGCGTTGATCGCAGGCATGTTGATCAAATGAATCGGTTCATTGGCGTCCTGCTCATCGCCATATCCGCGGCGTCATTTGGCACACTGGCCATCTTTGGCCGTTACGCCTACGCCGACGGCATGGACACTTTCACGCTCCTCTTTCTGCGCTTCACGATCTCCGCCTTGTTGATGGGAGCTTTGCTTTTCATCCGCCGCGAATCAATCCCGCGCGGACGGATTCTGGCACAACTGATCGGCATGGGCGCGCTGGGCTACGTCGGTCAATCTTTTTCGTATCTGACCGCCATCCAATTTGCGTCGGCGGGACTGGTGGCGCTTTTACTTTATCTATATCCGGCTTTCGTCGCGATCCTTTCCACCATCTTTCTCAAAGAAAAATTTACGCGTCTCAAGATCATCGCGCTTTCACTGGCAACGCTCGGCGCGGCGCTGACAGTCCACCCTGAAGGCGGTCAATGGCTGGGAATTTTGTTTGCCATTTCTGCCGCGGCAATTTATTCAGTTTACATCATCATCGGGACGGATGTGATGAAACAGGTTTCGGCGGTGCAATCTTCGACGATCATTTTCGCATCCGCGGGATTGGTCTACGGCGCGGCGACCGCCGTCAGCGGGGCGCACTTTCCAGGAACGGGGGCCGGTTGGAGTGTGGTGGGAGGCGTGGTCATCGTCGCGACGGTGATACCGGTGGTCGCTTTTTTGGCGGGACTCAAACGTATCGGCCCGACCAATGCGTCCATGCTTTCCACGCTTGAACCGGTCGTAACTGTTTTGCTGGCGGCCTGGTTATTCGGCGAAACGCTTGGCGTCGCCACGTTGATCGGCGGCGCGCTGATATTGGCGGCTGTGATGTTATTGACGCGCGGTGAACTGAGCCAATCTGAAACAGCCAGCGTGGAGCCGCGGGCGTAATGGCCAGACTGATCGCCATCGTCGGCGCAAGCGGGGTAGGCAAAACCACGCTCATGCGGGCATTGAACAACGCCGATGATTTTGCGGCCGCGTATGAACGCCATGATGAACGACCGTTTCAATCATTGTTTGCCGGAAGCGCGCCTGGCACAGACAAACAGGATACGCGTTATGCGCTCGCCAACCAACTCGACTATCTGCTCTTGCGCGCCGAACAGGAAAAAAGCTTGCGCGCCTCGCCGCATATTGCGCTGACCGACGGCGGCCTCGATCTGGACTTCCACGGATTCACGCGGCTTTTCCACGCCCGAGGCTTTCTCAACGATGCAGAGTTTGATTTGTGCCGCCGCTTCTATTCGCTGACCCGCGAACTGCTCCCGCCTCCCGACCTCGTCATTGCTTTGAGCGCTCCCGAAGAAACCGTCAGACAAAGATTGGCTTCTCGAAACAGAATCAACATCGCGTCCGTGGAAGATACGGCGTTATTCAACTTTTTCGTGGACGAGTGGTTGACTACGATTCCAGCCCCACGCATCCTCCGCCTGGATGTTACCAATGAAGACATTCATTACACTCAAAGCGTTTCGAGAATCATGGCAAGATTAAAGGGGAATTGGAGTGGCTAACTTATACGTCGTTGCGAGCCGCGTACCGAGCGGCGAAGCAATCTCCCCCACAAAGGC
>JAKAMM010000015.1 GCA_021812905.1 Chloroflexota bacterium
AGCAAGGGTGCACGCGTTCCTATTCGCAAAGAGACTTGCGCCACGCGTTGGACAGCGGTCGTATCGCTGGTCAGGCGCACCATCAATTGACCTGTTTTCTGCTCATCGAGATTGCCATACGAAAAAGTCTGTATGCGTGTGAAGAGCGCATCGCGCAGGTCACGCGCAAAACTTTCTCCAACCTGTACTGACAAAACGCTATTCGTAACAGCAATTAGCATACTTACAATGGATATGCCAATCATCAACGCCGCCGTTTGCAGCACTACTTGCTGGTTATGGGCTGTGATTCCCTGATCGATAATACGCTGGATCAGGCGTGGGATGGAAAGATCGAAGAATACCAGCGAGGTCAGAAAGACCAGAGCAACTGCCGAGCGTTTCCAATATGGACGGAGAAAGGGTAGGAGTTTGAAAAGTTGTTTCATATATTATTCTTTTGCAAGTTGTTGTGTTCGTTGCGACACAAAAAGTGGAAAGAGCATTTCCATGGCTTGATGAATTGTCTTCAACTCATCATGGGAAAGACAACTCAGGATTTCAGCGAGATTGGCTTGCGCACTGGCCCGCGCAGAATCTACGATGGATTCCCCGTTCTGTGTTAGCATAAGCGTAATATAACGCCGGTCGGCAGCCGACTCCTGGCGGCTGACTAATTCCTGTTTCACCAACCCGTCAACAAGTTTCGAGACCGACGGAAGAGTCAGGCCCAGATGGTTCGCCAAGTCGGAGAGGGATGAATTGGGGCTGCGTTGGATAAATCTCAGTGTCCTGAATTGAGGAATTGATAGATCGGCGCCGCGCCCACGACGCATTTCAATCCGAATGGATTGCATAATTTTCGGAGCGGTATCCATCAATTCGCGCGCACAGGTATCGAGTAGTTTTGCCATAATTAATTAGCCTTTCTAATAATTAGAAGATGACATTATATCTCCAAACGCCGGAAAATGGGATAAGCATGTCAGGACAGAGTCAAAGCAGGTTGCGGCACTTCCTCCTAATTAAAAACCCGCACTCTTTAGTGGACACTTTTCTTTGGAGGCCTGTTTTGGCAGACGTACTTTTGGGATATCTCGGCAGGGATCCGGTGTGACGACGATAAAAATTTTGTAAGGAAGGTGTTCAGGTGTTAGCCAAACCTGAAAAGTGAACTCATTCAAACTTTAAAGGTGAACTCTTGAATCTCAGAGGCTCTTTTTTGAAAACTCATCTACAAATTTTTAGTGCACCCTCTGCGCATAATTGCTTGCATCTCTCGAACGAGCGTGCTATAATACGGCAACTTCCCCCGCTTTTGTTTTTTGACAATCAAATCATAGTGTAAGGCATCTGCCTGTATCCAACCCTGTATTAATATCTTGAAAGACTTCCCGCTTTTCCACAACCCATCGTGAACCAAGCCTGCACCCATGGGGGCGCTGGCTAATATTTTCATTCCAAAAAGGCATTGAACCAGCATGAAAATTCTAGAGCTTGAAAACGAACCACTCGCAAAACTCCGCAAGGTAGCCAAAGATCTCAACGTTCCCAATTTCAACCGCCTAAAGAAGGAACCGCTCATCCTTCAGATACGCCAGGCGGAAGCGCAAAAGGAAGGCATCGAATTGCGCGGCGGCATTCTGGAGATCATGAGCGAAGGCATCGGCTTCCTGAGGTCGGGTAATTATCGCATCAGTGACCAAGACGTTTATGTTTCGCAGGCACAGCTTCGCCGCTACGATCTGCGTTCGGGGGATATGGTGATTGGACATGTTCGCCCCCCGCGTGAATCTGAAAGACACTTTGGACTTCTTAAAGTAGAAACGGTCAACGGCCTCGACCCGGAAGAGGCCACACGCCGACCGATCTTTGAAAACCTCACCCCGATTTTTCCCGATAAACGCTTCGATCTGGAAATTGATCACGATACTTTATCTTCGCGCCTCATCAACCTGATAGCCCCCATCGGGCGCGGCCAGCGCGGATTGATCGTCTCGCCTCCCAAGGCAGGTAAGACAACAATTTTGAAGCATATTGCAAATTCCATTTCAACCAAATATCCTGAAGTGCATTTGATGGTGGCTCTGATCGGCGAACGCCCGGAAGAAGTGACCGACATGGATCGCTCCGTTGACGCCGAAGTGGTGGCATCCACCTTCGATGAACCGGTGACTTCCCACGTACGCACGGCGGAAATTGCCTTAGACCGGGCTAAGAGATTGGTCGAGATCGGCCGCCATGTGGTAATCTTAATGGACTCGATCACCCGTTTGGCGCGTGCTTATAACCTTGTGGTAAATCCATCGGGACGCACGCTTTCAGGTGGTATGGATCCTTCGGCGTTATATCCGCCCAAACGTTTCTTCGGTGCGGCGCGTAACATCGAAGAAGGCGGCTCGCTGACCATCATCGCCACCTGCCTGGTGGACACTGGCTCCCGTCTGGATGACGTGGTTTACGAAGAATTCAAGGGCACCGGTAATATGGAATTACTGCTCTCCCGCAAATTACAGGAGCGCCGCATCTTCCCCGCTGTGGATATCGAACGCTCGTCTACGCGCCGCGAAGAATTGCTGCTCGGTCCCGACCTTCTGCAACGTGTCTGGCTTATGCGCCGCATGTATGCCCAGATGGTTTCGGCGCCTCCCAGCGGCGCGGGTATGGATCAAACCGTTGCGACCGAGGCAATCATCACTCGTCTCGACCGCGCCAAGAATAACTTGATGTTTTTGGAACAATTAACAGACGATGTATAAAGCATTCTAAAGAGTCGTCTCCGAATACGAACTAGGAAAAAATGAACAAAATCTTGGAGTTTCTGAAAGCCAATCTTTTCAATGTCGCCTCGTGGGGCGTGACCGCGCTCGTCGTGGCCGCCTTGCTGGGATCCGCTTTCTGGTGGACGCAGGCTGGGGCGGCCTCACCCGCCACACGTCCGATACCGACTGCAGCAGCAAATCAGCAGCCCTCGGTCAACCTGCCGACCCCAATTCAGAACACCGTTCCAACTTCCGGCATTGGCCGCCAGCTTCAGCTGAAAACGGATGTCTCTCAACAGTCGAGTTACACTGTAAGCTCTTACGAAGTAGTGCGCGGCGACTCGGTGTTTGCAATTGCAAAACAGTTCAACATCAAACCGGAAACCATCTTATATAGCAACAAGAACTCCCTCCACGATAATCCATCGAATCTGGCTCCCGGCATGACTCTAGTGATTCCCCCCGCAGATGGCCTGACTTACACATGGCAAGCCGACGACACGATCGATTCCGTCGCCGCTAAATTTTATGCCAAGCCCGAAGATATTTTAAATTGGCCCGGTAATGGCATTGACCTGACCAACCCCCAGATAAAACCCGGCACGGTCATTATGATCCCTGGCGGGCATCGTGAATTAATATCCTGGATGGAATTTGTCCCAACCATCAACCGTGCAAACGGCACAGCGACATCTGAACTGAGCGGCGGTAGTTGTAATCCAGGTCCTGTTGGAATGCCGGGACTATGGCCTACCAACGGCCCGCACACCATCTCCGGCAACGACTTTACCCCAACCCATTTGGGTATTGATATTACGGCTTTTGAAGGAACTCCGGTGCTTGCATCCGGGGCAGGCGTTGTCGTATTTGCCAGTTGGAGTCAGTATGGATACGGCAACGTTATTCAAATTGATCATGGCAACGGGTACGCTACCGTTTACGCCCACTTGAGCCAGTTCAACGTAACGCGCTGCGAACCGGTGATGCAGGGACAAGTGATCGCTCTCTCCGGTTCAACCGGCAATTCCACCGGTCCGCATCTGCATTTTGAAGTCCGTCTCAATGGCGTTAATCTTAATCCCTGGTTTATTGTCCATTAAGTGAACCGGAACGAAATTCAAGCCGCGCTTGGAGATATCTCTTTGGGCGGCTTTCGTTTTTTCCAGAGCATCGGTTCAACCAACGATGAAGCCCTGGCTTGGGCCGCACAGGGCGCGCCGGATTTTTCGCTGGTCGTTGCCGACGAGCAGACATCCGGCCGCGGCCGTTCTGGACGAAAATGGTTTACGCCTCCCAAAACGGCTCTGGCTTTTAGCCTGATCCTGCGCCCCACTGCGGATGAGCGCACGTATCCCGCCCGGACTACGGGGCTGGGCGCGCTGGCCCTAGCCGATTCTTTGCAGACGCTGGGACTCGTGCCGCACATCAAATGGCCCAATGATGTATTGCTCAACGGGCGCAAAACAGCGGGCATCCTGGTCGAATCAGTTTGGACTGGCGACACACTCGATGCATCCATCTTAGGAATGGGTGTGAACGTGCTGGCCGCATCCGTGCCCCCCGCGGATCAAACTCTATTTCCCGCAACCAGCATTGAACGTGAATTGGGACATCCCATCGAACGCACAGGATTGCTGAGTGACATTCTCGCAGCCCTGATCGGATGGCGTTCCCGGCTCGGCGCGAATGAATTCATGCAAGCCTGGGAAAATTTGCTGGCATTTCGTGGCGAACAGGTCCAAGTCTGGGCTGGAAACGATAATCCGCTGACCGGTTTCCTGCTTGGGTTGGAATCGGATGGCAGTCTGCGCTTGCGCGACGAACGTGGCAATCCCGTGACGGTCCAATTCGGGGAGATTCATCTGCGTCCTGCCCTGTGATAGAATCAATGCAACGAGGTAACTATGTTTGATAATCTGCGTGAACAAGCTAACTCCAGTCCTTTTTACGAAGAGGAGGCTCAATTTCAGGAAGCGGCCAGTACAACCAGCGCGGCGCCGCAACTTCGCTCGTCCGGTCGCATCCTCGGCATGACAGCGGCGCAACGTTTCATCATCGTTGTGATACTGATGTTTGCAGTGTGCATCCTTGGTGCGTTAGCCTTATTCGTAACGGGAAAATTTGGGGTCTAAGAAATCTCTTCAAAGCACACAAAAACATGATTAACTCCAAAAATAATCTTTAGGCTTGGCTTGTAAAGAATCATCCACAAATCTACTTATTCACACGAAGACATCCGGCTTTTTGACAAACTGGACGTCTTATTTTTCTTCTGCGTTCAGAAATTCGTGTAATTCGTGCTAATTCGTGGATGAATCCTTAAGTTCGGGGAAGTCATATCTTTAGATCAGCTTCGGTTGATCTTCCGGCCGCTTTTCATCGCCATTGACCTGCGCTCCAGCGCGCTTCAGATCTTCGAATGCAATGCGCGCCACGGATGCAACACTATCGCCTTCCTGCGGCTTGATCAGGTGTACGCCTCTCGTGGAGCGGCCCGATCGCTTAACATCCTTTACCTTCAAGCGCAACGTTACGCCATTGGCCGTCATAATGGTCAGGTCATCATCTTTCTGAACGACACGTGCCGCGGCGATCTTGCCAATTTCACCGAGGGCCTTTTGGTCAATCGTGGAGATGCCTCTGGTCGCGCGTCCCTTCGGAGTATATTCCTTCAACGGCGTTTGTTTGCCATAGCCGCCAGTGGTCACAACCAGAAGCATGGCATCCTTATCCACAACATCCATGCTGGTGACCGCGTCCCCTTCTTTGAGACGAATGCCCTGTACACCCGCGGCCTGCCGTCCCATCGAACGGACTTTGCTTTCGTCGAAGCGCAAGGCCTGCCCATTTTCGGTCACGAAAATTACTTCATCCTTGCCGGAGGTTGGGCGCGCCCAGCCGAGGCTGTCGCCTTCGTCCAAAGTCATGGCGATCAAGCCCGAGGGGCGGACCGAAGCGAATTCTTCCATGTTCACGCGCTTGACCCTGCCGCGCGCCGTCGCCAGCATACAAAATCCATGCGCCGAAAAATCCGAGACCGCGATGGCCGCAGTCACGCGCTCATCCGGATCGAGCGATAAGACGTTAACGAGCGGGATTCCTTTAGCGGCCCGGTCGGCATCCGGGATTTGGTAAACCTTTTCCGAATAGACTTTGCCGCGATCGGAAAAGAACAGCATCGAATCCAGGCTTCGAGCGGGGATGAGCGCAACAACTTCATCCTCGTCTTTGGTCGTATGCCCCATCACCCCGCGCCCGCCGCGACTCTGTGAACGGAAGGCGGATGCAGCCACACGCTTGATATAACCGCGCTCCGTCAGGCTGATCAGCACCGCCTCATCCTGCACGAGATCCGCCTCTGTCAATTCTTCCTTGGCGTCCGAAGCGATGCGCGTGCGGCGGTCATCGCCATATTTCTCGGCCAGCTCTTTCAGGTCAGACTGGATCAGCGCCAAAATCTTTTTGGGGTGAGCCAGCAGATCTTCGAGATAATCAATTTGCTCTTTGACCTGCTTGTGCTCTTCCTCGATCTTCCAGCGTTCGAGTGCGGCCAGACGGCGCAACTGCATATCGAGAACGGCCTGCGCTTGCAGGTCGCTGAACTTGAAGCGCTTCATCAAATTGGTCTTGGCTTCATCCGAGTCCTGCGACTCGCGGATGGTCTTGATCACCGCATCCAAATTCGAGAGGGCGATCAGATATCCATCCAGGATATGCTGGCGGGCGCGCGCCTTTGCCAGCTCAAAATTCGAGCGGCGAACAATGACGGTCTGACGATGTTCTATGAAAATCTGCAGTGCGCGTTTAAGCGGCAACGTGCGCGGTTCTCCATCCACCAAAGCCAGCATTATCACACCAAAGGTGGACTGCAAGGCTGTATATTTATAAAGTTGATTGAGAACTTTCTTGGGTTGCGCGCCGCGCTTGAGTTCGATCACAATGCTCATACCGCGCTGGTCAGATTCATCGCGCATGTCCGAGATCATATCGATCTTGTCTTCGCGCACCAGTTCGGCAATCCGCTCGATCAACGTGGATTTGTTGACCTGGTACGGGATCTCGGTGATGATGATCTCATGTCGGCCGGGCTTGGTTTCCTCGATGTGCGCCATGCCGCGCACGACCAGACGTCCACGGCCTGTACCGTAAGCAGACTCGATCCCTTCGCGGCCAATAATGATACCGCCCGTCGGAAAATCCGGGCCGGTGACGCGCTTCATCAGCTCTTCGACCGGGATATCATCCATCGTATCGTAATTGTCGATCAGATAATTGATGGCATCCACGAGCTCGCGCAGATTATGAGGCGGAATATTGGTCGCCATACCGACAGCGATTCCCGATGAGCCATTCAGGAGTAGATTTGGAAGCCGTGCCGGAAGCACGAGTGGCTCTTCCAGCGAATCGTCAAAGTTTGGGCCGAAGTCAACCGTATCCTTCTCAATGTCGGCGAGAAGGTCCTCAGCCATCTTTTGCAGACGAGCTTCGGTATAACGCATGGCGGCAGGCGCATCACCGTCCACAGAACCGAAGTTGCCCTGTCCATCCACAAGCAGATAGCGCATGGAAAAGTCCTGCGCCATGCGCGCCATCGATTCATAAACGGCCGCGTCGCCGTGCGGATGATATTTACCGAGCACTTCACCCACAATACGAGCGGACTTCTTGTAGGAGGAATTGGCGCGGATGCCCATGTCATGCATGGCAAATAAAATGCGGCGATGGACAGGTTTTAGTCCATCACGGGCATCTGGCAGGGCACGCGCCACGATCACGCTCATGGCGTATTCGAGATAGCCGCTGCTCATCTGGGCGTCAATATCTACTTGTTCAACAGTACCAATGTCCATAAATTTCCTAATTCAAGCATAAAAAGACACGAAGGCTTTGGATTTATGACTTCGTGTCGCATTAGATGAAGCGTACGCAACGATTAGGCTAATTATACCTTAATAAATCTCACAGAAAAATCGGATTTTTGCCGCCTGCGCTAATTATTTTGCAGATTCTTCAATCTAGCCGAACCTCTAACTGGATTCAGCCAAAGAAAACAATCCCCCACTTCAAGCTACGGGCAACAAAAAAAAGACCCGCTAAAAAAGCGAGTCTTGTCTGGTGCCGAAGAAGGGATTTGAACCCTTATGGGAGAACTCCCACTACGCCCTGAACGTAGCGCGTCTGCCAATTCCGCCACTCCGGCTTGGTTGCGTTGCCAATTCTATCTCAATTGATTGTTTTGTCAACCTGAACGCCATCCCTGAACGCTATCCGCACACAATCAAGTAGAAAAAATGAGACGGGTTTCTGCTGTCTCATCGTGATCATAAATTTGTTGATTCTCAATTGGGATTACTACGCGGCCAAATGACATCATGTACTCCTCTGTTTTTGGAAAACGAAAACGATACAAAAATTTTATCAAATTATGATATTTAAGTCACGTGCCATTTATCAAAAAGCAAGCACTACAAGCCGTAAAGCCTGCCCTGCTTTGGGTCTCATGCGTTCTGTTTTATTTTGGTTGCCTGGGTGAAAAGTGATTCGGCCAAAGTTGGTTCTTTGTCGCGCTTGTTGCTTACCAGTATAAACTGCTTTGTAAATGTCAAACCAGTTTGCAATCTGCGTACATTCCTAACAGTACCGTTAGGGGATATATCTTTTCGAGTTGAGAGTTGTTATATTAATTATAAAAGAAAGGAGTTTCCAATGTTCGCGATCGCAGTTTCAATCTGCCTGCTTCTGCTCCTTGCCCTCTCAGGCGCGGACCTGTTCGTCTCGAACCTCAGCTCAGACGAATTGAACAATATGGGTGTTGAGATTAAATCATGATCGAAAACTCCCAATCATCCTAGCCCGGCGCACAGCTCAACGCGTCGGGCTTTTTATTTAACGAGAAAAGCATCCTAATAAATCAGGAAGCTTTTCATCAACAGCGGATATTGTTTAATCAATTCAGGCGGGCCAGAATATCGTTTGCTTCAAGCAAAAGATAATCCACCCCATCCATCTTAAATTCGGTGCCGCCATATTTGGCGAACAGAACTTTGTCATTCGCTTTTAACTTGATGCTTTCATCATCTCCGACCGCTACGACCTTACCGGTCTGCGGTTTTTCCTTCGCAGTTTCGGGTAAAAGCAAACCCGAAGCAGTCTTGCTTTCCTGTTCCAGCGGGCGGATCAGGATACGCGTGCCAAGTGGTTGAATTTTAACGTCAGACATGGATACCTCCAAAAATTATTTGATGTTGAGCATTTGGTCGATCTGAGGGCGATTAAATCCCACGATGATTTTGCCGCCAATATCAATGACCGGTACGCCCATCTGGCCTGAACGCCGCACCATATCCCGTGCAGCAGCCTGGTCGCGACTTACGTCGATATCGGTGAACTTGACGCCCTGCTCGCGGAAATATTTCTTGGCCGAGTTGCAAAATGAGCAGGTCGGCGTGCTGAATACGATCACTTTTGGCTGGCTTTTTACATCAGTCATCACATACCTCCAAAATCCAATTTATTATGTAGATGCCGATACTAATAAAAAGTTACACGATGAAATATCAACCCGTTATTGAAGTCACTTACATCTACCTACCGAATGGTCGGTAGAATTATTTTAGGATATAATCCCAACATTCACAGACCGCCGGAGCCAATGCATGGATTTTTCCCTTTCGCAGGAACACGTCATGGTACAAAAAATGGTGCGCGATTTCGCCCAAAAAGAAATCGGCCCTGTCATCAAGGAATATGACCGCAAGCAGGAGCCCATTCCCTTCGCGCTCAAACGCATGGGCGAACTCGGCATCCTCGGCTTATGCTTCCCCGTCCGTTACGGCGGCCAGGGCATGGACTATCTCTCGCTCGGTCTGGCCTGTGAAGAACTCGAAGCCATGGACACTTCGTTGCGTGTGGCAATGTCTGTCCATACCGGCTTATGCTCGATGAATCTTTTTCAGTGGGGAACGGAAGAACAGAAGCGAAACTTTCTCATTCCACTTGCAAAAGGCGAAAAGATCGGATGCGGCGCTTTTACGGAGCCCGGCATGGGATCCGATGTAGCCGCGATGCGCACCTCTGCAAAACGCGACGGCGACTTCTACATCCTGAATGGCGAAAAGATGTGGATATCGCTCGCCTCCAAAGCGGACCTGGTGATGGTCACCGTTAAAACGAATCCGTCTGCCAAGAAAGCCTCAGACGGACTCTCGACCTTCATCGTTGACCTGCACAGCGACGGCGTAAAGACCGGTGACTTGCACGGAAAACTCGGGGTGCGCGCCGGGGCAACCGGCTGGATTTCATTTACTGACTTAAAAGTTCCGGTTGCGAATCGCATCGGCGAAGAGGGCGAAGGATTCAAGATCACCATGTCCGGCTTCGATCACGGACGTTACACAGTGGCCTCCGGCGCGACGGGCATCATCCGCGCTTCATTGGAAGCCAGTGTGAAGTACGCAAAGACGCGCCAGACATTTGGCAAGCCGATCGCGGAATATCAACTCATTCAAGAAAAGATCGCCAGGATGTCGCAGGATTACGAGATTGCGCGATTGCTTTATTATCAAGTTGGCTGGCTGAAGAATCAAGGTAAGCGTTGCACGCGCGAGACGTCTTATGCCAAGAAATTCGCCACGGAAGCATCCTTCAGCGCGGCCAACGATGCGATCCAAATCCACGGCGCGTACGGATATTCCGATGAGTACGATGTCGAGCGATATCTGCGCAACTCCAAAGGCGCGATGATTTACGAAGGCTCAAGCGAAATTCAGACATTGATCCAGGCTGGCTACGCGCTCGGCGAACGAAGCGACAAGCCTTTGCGCTGTGAACTGCCTGCTTATGATGCAGACAATTGGCAGAAAGAATAGAACACGGATGATGCAGATTCAACAGATTTACACGGATATTATCAAAATTTTTTCGGAAACTTATCAAAGACAAATGGTGACAATAATATGAATACGCGTAACCTCCATCACCCGTCCTTCGGACAAACCCCTGCGCTGTGAACTACCCGCGTATGATGATAAGGTATAGCAAAGTTAAGTATTAAGTGTCAAATTTCAGGTAATATGGAGTTACGCTAAAATACAAGTGTAATAAGGAGAAAGCCATGGTACTCAAAACTCTCGACGAACATATTGAAATCACACCTGGAATAAAAGGTGGGCGTCCACGTATTGCAGGCCATCGTATAACTGTACAGAATGTTGTCATCTGGCATGAATGGCTTGGACACGCCGTAGACGAAATTGCCAATGACTACAACCTAAGCATCGGGGATGTTTACGCCGCGCTTGCGTACTATCACGATCACCGCGAAGAAATCGACAAGGACATAAAAGACGACGAAGAGTTCGTTGAAGCAATGAAAAAAGAAATCCCTTCAAAGTTAAACAAGAAACTTTATGGCGATTAAATTCTATTGCGACGAGCATATTCATCCTGCAATTGCCAATGCCTTGCGGAAACGCGGTATAGATATATTGAGCGCGCAAGAAGCAGGTATGTTGGGCGTTTCTGATGAAAAACATCTGCAGTTCGCAATAACACAAAAGAGAATAATTTTCACCCAGGATACTGATTTTCTTCGTCTTCACAAAACGGGGATTGCTCATCATGGAATTATTTACGCACACCAAAGAAAAACCATAGGTGAAATCATTCAAGGGCTGATTTTGGTTTATCAAGTCAAAGCCGAGGAAGAGATGCAAAACCACGTTGAGTTCTTATAACATAGAGAGTCCCCTCTCCTGTTGCGGAACAAAAGGTTTTCAGTGCCATCGGGATTTTGGCAGTTCTCGCGGCAGATGTTTTAGTGATTGTGGCATGGATGAATGGATAAGAAAATTTATTTATTCATAAATTGAAAGTTCAGTACAATCATAGGTTCCTACTATGCAACAAATCTTTATTTCATATTCACGGTTAGACGAATCTCCAGCAATGAAATTATATGATTCTTTATCGAGGCAAGGGTTTTCACCTTGGCTTGATAAGATGTCATTGCTGCCGGGACAAACTTGGGAAAGCGAGATTAAGAACGCTATCCAGAAATCAAATTTTGTAATATTGCTTCTCTCAAGAAACTCTCTCGACAAGCAAGGCTACTTCCATAAAGAAATAAGGCTTGCCCTTGATGCGCTTGAAACAATACCTTCTGGAAAAATATTTCTTATCCCAGCACGCTTAGATTCATGTGATGTACCTGCATTTTTACGAACGGTTCAATGGGTAGACCTGTTTCCTAATTGGGATGATGGATATAAAAAAATACAGGGTGCTCTTTTTTACCAACGCACGCAGGAATCTCTGTCTAAACCAATTGAAGAACTTTCTCCTCTTCCAAATGACATAAAAATCATCGCTCCTGCAAAAAATTTACCTTCAAATATCCTATCGCTTTCAGGACATTGGATAGGGCGCTGGGGAGAGACACTACCCAGTCAACTTATTGTAGAAAGAATTGAAGTAGAAAGTGCAATGATAGTTTATTCATGGGGCGAACACTTGTCGGGCAAATTTAACGAAGGTTGGAGTAGGGAAGAAGCAAAAGTTACTTCCCTTGGAACGATTGAATTTGGAGAAGGCGTCAAGTTTACATTTAAGATCGACAAATCTGGCAATAAATTATATGGGACAAGGAAAAGATTACAGGACACAAGCAACATAATTATGAGCAGAAAGGAAACTGTAGAGAACAGTAAAGATATAACATATGAGCTTTTCGGCCATTTTCTTTCTGAGTGGGTAGAGATTGAGCGCATAGTGAGTGAGATCGCAATCATGAACATGAATAAATTATCCCCTAAATACCAAGCTGTTGCACATATGGGAACATCAATAGTGGCACGAGATCTTGCTAGAATTGGCATAATCCCTCCAGAGATGGCAAAGACTATTGCTGAATTAAGAGATTTGCGAAATATGACTCTGCATGGAGCAGATGATTTTAGAAAATCAATAACGAATGAAATAGTATATAAAGCAAATTTTATCCTTGACGAGTTAAAAAAAGTCATTAACACACCATCCTAAACGGAGGAACATTTTGAAAATCATCGCCTGCATCAAACAAGTCCCTGACTCGGAAGCGAAAGTCAAAGCCGAGAATGGGCAAGTATCGTGGGGTGACGCGCCGCTGGTCATCAACCCGTTCGACGAGTACGCTGTCGAAGGCGCGCTTCAGCAGAGGGAAGCGTCCGGTGGAACGGTCACCGCTTTGTGCATCGGACCTGAGTCCGCGAAGGAAGCGCTCAAGCACGCGCTTGCCATGGGCGCGGATGATGCCATCCTCGTCTCCGACCCGGCGCTGACCTCGCTCGACACCGTCGGCGCGGCGCGTTTGCTGGCAACCGCCATCAACAAGATCGGCGACGCAGACATGGTCGTGTTTGGCCGTCAGACTCTCGACGACGGCTCAGGCGTCACCGCCGCGCAAACGGCACGCGTTCTCGGGTGGCCGATGCTTGGGTTGGCCGGCCAGATCAAAGTCGAAGATGGAAGCGTTAAGGTTGAACGTGTCGTTGAAGAGGGCCGACAAATCGTCAGCGCAAAATTGCCCGCGGTGCTGAGCGTCGTGCAAAGCATCGGCGAGCCGCGCTATCCGTCGTTCATGGGCATCCGCAAAGCATCGAAGGCCGTCATCCCGATTTGGTCGTTGAGCGACCTCGGCGCAAGCGCGCCCGCGCAAATCGTCAGCCGTACCGAACTCGTCACGCCGCCCAGCCGCACTGTGGCTTGCGAAATGATCACGGGCGAAAGCCCCGCCGAGATCGCCGACAAACTCGCCGACAAAATTCTCGCGGAGAAAGTTCTATGAAAACTTTGGTTTATATTGACCACTTCAAAGGCGAGGTTCAGCCCGCTTCGTGGGAAGCGCTCGGCGTTGCGAAAAGTTTTGGTTCGGCCAGCGCTGTGATCTTCGGTACGGGACTCGATGCGTTGATAAGGACCGCCTTTGAATTTGGCGCGGACGAAGTTTTAACTGCGGA
>JAKAMM010000348.1 GCA_021812905.1 Chloroflexota bacterium
CGGACGAACGAGTAAATTGAATATTCCAGCGATGTGAAAATAATTCAGCGCGGCCAGAACGGCACTGCCGACGATCAGGATCGGCCAGGCTTCGACCACAAATTCGCGCACGCGGAACCAGGCTTTGTTGGCGACATTACGAATGGTCGGCACACGATAAGCTGGCATTTCGAGAATCAGACCTGGCGTGTCTTCAGGCATCAAACGTGTCAGCAATCGGCCAGTCAGTGCGATGACGAAGAGATTGAAAATATATAATGCAAAACCGGCCACAGGTCCGAGATAGAACGCTACGAGACCGAAGACCACAGCCAGCCGCGCCGCGCACGGAACCAGCGTCGCAAGCGCGGCCGCCAGAATCCGGTCGCGTTTATCTTCGAGCAAACGCGTCGACATGACTGCCGGGACGTTGCAGCCATAGCCAAGAATAAATGGCACGATGGCTTTGCCATGCAAACCGAGCCGGTGCATGAAGGCATCCATCAAAAATGCGATGCGCGGTAAATAGCCGATGTCTTCGAGAATTCCCAACCCAAATAGAAACGGCAGAAGATACGGAAGAACGATAGCCACGCCCGCTGATATGCCCTGAAAAATTCCGAGCACGATTTCGGAAAAAAATTCATTCATCGGGATCTTTGCCAGCATCCAATATGTGAGACCATTGAAAAGGCGCAAGACGGGCGGCTCGATCAATTGTCCCAGACCATAGACCGCTTCAAAAAATGCCAGCAGGACCACCAGAAGAATCACATATCCCCACACCGGATGCAAAAGCACATCGTCGATCTGATCTCGCCAACTGACGCGCCGTTCACCGCGCACGGCGAATTGTGCCGCCACTTCTCCGGCCAACGCATGATACGTCATGACATCAAGTTTGTCTTTTTGCCCTGTGCGATGATTTGAGCGCGCCGTCTCCAGCGCCGTGATAAAAAGGTTTTTAACACCGCGTCCTTTGCTCGCAACCAGAGGCAAAACAGGCACGCCCAATTTTCTCGAGAGACCTTCCCCGTCAATGTGCAGACCGAGGCGCGCGGCTTCATCCATCATGTTGAGGGCCACGACCAAAGGCCTGGCTAACGAGAGCAGTTCAAGGGTCAGTTCAAGTCCCGAAGATAGATGCGTTGCATCCACCACGTTGATGATCACATCCACATAGCGCGCTTCCAAATATTTTACAGTCTCGCGCTCTGCCAAATTGGTCCCGTCCAAAAAATAAGTTCCAGGCAGGTCCACCAGTTCGACAACTTCGCCCGCCACACGCACTTTACTTTCTGTAAACGCAACGGTCGTTCCACTGAAATTTCCGGTCTCTGCTTTGTACCCCGCGACCTGATTAAAAAGCGTGCTCTTGCCGCAATTGGGCTGTCCTATTAAAGCAAATCGCATTAGCCTTCCTCGATAAAGATCTTTTGCGCCACGCCGCGGCCAATTGCGATCTCGCGCCCATTGACCTCAACCAGCAACGGCCCACCCAGCGGAGCCGCGCGCAGGACGCGCAAACGATCTCCCGGATACAAGCCGTGCTGGGTCAGGCGGGTTTGCAAAGTGCGGCCGCCTTCGACGCGAACGACGCGCACCCATTTTCCATTTTCTGCTTGCAGTAAATTCATTTATCCACTTCCAACATGTTTATATCTTAAAGAATTCCGGCAGCCAAGTGATAATCATCCTTGCAAAACATTCATAAAATCGGGATTTCAAGAACAATAAAGGTAAAATAAGGCCTGAGGTTAAATTATGAAACGATTTTTCCTGCTTTGCCTTTTTCTGCTGACGGCTTGCGCGCCCTCACCCACACCGACCATCAGCCCGGTCACATCGACCGACACGCCGACGCCTTTTGTTACTGACACGCCGGATATGACGCCAACATTTGAAGCTTGCGCCTTCGTCTGGGCTTCGCAGGATCTACCGGATGTCTCGGCGAAGATAAACGACATGCTGCAGGCGGTCGACAAGAACATCACTGCCAGCGCTTATGCCTATGGCGAAAACTGCGTCTACGCCGACGGACGCTCGACCTTCAGTGCAATGGAGACGGATTACCGCATAAAAGTGGAAGTCAAAGACATCAAGGATGAAAAGGCGCTTGGCAATCTGATCGCAGAAGTCATGGGAGTGATCATAAAAATACCGCTGAGCGGTGTCGCCGGGCCCAACCCCGGACGAGCGGAATTTTCATTCCAGCATGGTAAGGACCAAACAAACCTTAATGTGCAGATCAACCAATACATCCATGACGCAGTCAATTTAAAGGGTGCGGAATTGTTCAGGTTTTTCCAACAAAATCCATAATTTGCAGAGCGTTCAAAACTGCGCCATTCCGGTGGAGTTTTTTGCCTTGACAGAATTCGCCGCTTATTATATATTATGTTTAGTAACTACTAAACATTCAAAACGAAGAATTTTCCATGAGCCAAGAATTGCCCCAGATCAAGCAGAACTTCGTCGAGGGCTTGAGCCACATTAGCCATTTCTGGGGATTCCCGAAAGGCGTGGGCGCCATCTTCGCGGCGCTATACCTTTCCCCCGCCCCGCTTTCGCTGGATGAACTCGTCCAGCAAAGCGGATTGACCAAAGGCGCCGTCAGCACGGACGTGCGAGCGCTGGCGCGGCTGGGGCTGGTACATCGCTCGTCCCGGCTTGGCGACCGCAAGGATTACTACGAAGCCGAGACGGATTTCTACAAAGCCATCCGCTCGATCTTGGGAGAGCGTCAGAACCGCGAGTTCGACAGCGCGGTGCGGTCGGTGCGGGAAACGCTCGAGAAGCTGCAAGCCGTTAGAGGGTCCGTGGATGAAGCGGAACGCAAATTTCTGCTAGAACGAGTCCAGACTTTGCAGAATTTCTTCGACGCGATTGACAGCCTGTCACGCGCCGTCTCAAGGCTGGATAGTCTTGGAATGTCCACCGTTCAGAATATTCTAAAGATTTTGAAATAGGAGAGACCGATGAAAATCGCAGTCACGGGCGCTTTTAGTTATTCCGGAAAATATGTCGCGCAACGTTTGCTGGCACGCGGCGAGGAAGTCATCACGTTGACGGGCCATCCAAATCGTCCCGACCCGTTTGGCG
>JAKAMM010000349.1 GCA_021812905.1 Chloroflexota bacterium
CAATGCTTGGACGGAAGGATGCAATTGCGCTGCCTCTTTCCAAACCGGATTTGATCGAAGCCTCTGCAAATCCACCCGCCTCTGTGCCGGATATTTTGGGCCCCGAGCCGATACACAACTGGTGCTACTATTATGAAAAAGCTGACCTTGCCCGGCAGACTGGCGATTGGTCACGCGTGGCGAGCCTCGGCGATAAAGCTTTTGCAATCCCATATTATCCCGATGATCAATCTGAATATCTTCCTTTCATTGAAGCCTACGCTCGTATCAAACGCTGGAATGACGCGCAGAAGTTGACCTTCTCCACTGCTGATGCCATGCCGATTCTGAAACCGGCGTTATGCGCTCTTTGGCAGCGGGTTGATGCTGATTCTTCATTATCAGTTCAAGAGCATGACGCCATCAACAAAGTTGAACGCCGTTTGAATTATTGTCCGACTCGTTAGAATGACTGAATCTTCCTACACTTTCACTTTCCTTCGCCACGGCGAATCGGTTGGCAACGCTGAAGAACGCTTTCAGGGCCAATCTGATTTTCCGTTGACGGAGGCCGGGCGGACTCAGGCGCGGAGTTTGGCGGAACGTTGGTCGAAGGAGGGGACGAAATTCGATTTGGCGGTAGCCAGCCCACTCATCCGCGCGCAAGAGACGGCGCAGATCATCACTTCAAAGTTGAAGGTCCCGCTTGAGCTTGATCCGGTCTGGATGGAACGCGATAACGGCGCCATGTCCGGCCTGACGCGTGATGAAGTTGTCAGACTTTTTCCCGAACCGGATTTTCGCACGCCGTATGATTCCTTCGGCGAAAGCGGCGAGGGTGATTGGGAACTTTTCCTGCGCGCGGGCAAGGCTGTGCATGAATTGCTGAAACGCCCGCCGGGAAAATATTTGATCGTCACACATGGCGGCCTGCTCAATAAAGTGATGTATGCGGTGCTTGGAATTCCCGTGCAGGCCAACTCGAACGGCCCAAGTTTTCGGTTTAACAATACGGGCTTTGCCATTTTGAATTATATGCCGTCGCGTCATCAATGGCGGCTGATAAGACTCGAATCCCCCATTTTTTAAATGTCCGGTGGAGAATAATCCCTTCAATTCTATCAGTTCAACTTTTTGTGGACTTCGTGATAAAGGGTTTCGATCCTCGTGTGGAAATGTGACATCTTCAAACAACTCGATCATTAACCATCAGCCCAAACGGAAACGTTCGGGCTGGTTTATAATTCAGCCATGGACACGAAAACCCTTCGCTCACGTTACGAAGAACTCAAGTCGCAGATTGGCTTCCATAATTACAGGTATCACGTGCTTGACGCGCCCATTGTCAGCGACGCAGAATACGACAAACTGCTAAATGGGTTGAAACAGATCGAAGCCGCGCACCCGGACTGGGTCACGCCTGACTCGCCGACGCAGCGCGCGGGCGCCAAAGCGGCCGACCGTTTCGACAAAGTCCGCCACCCCGCGCCGATCCTGTCGCTGGCGAATGCTTTCGGCGGCGATGATGCGCGTGCCTGGTTCGAGCGTGTCCGCAAACTAGACGAGCGCGTGGCTTCCGCGAAATTCGTCGTCGAGCCAAAGATCGACGGTTTGTCGGTCGTCCTGCATTACCGCGATGGGATCTTTGTGCAAGGCGCAACGCGCGGCGATGGCGAAGTGGGCGAAGACATCACAGCCAATCTGCGAACGGTGAAAGCGATTCCGTTGAAGATTCCTGTTCAGACCGTAGACCGTGGACCGAAGACCGAATCATCCACCGTCTACCGTCCACCGTCTTATCTCGTCGTGCGTGGCGAAGCCTTTATCCCCATCAAAGAGTTCGATGAATTAAATAAGCGTCTCGAAGAAGCGGGCGAGAAAACATACCTCAACCCGCGCAACACCGCGGCGGGTTCATTGCGCCAACTCGACCCAGCACTGACCGCTTCGCGTCCACTGACTTTGCTCGTGTATCAAATTATCCATTCCGAAGGCGGGAAAGTTCAAACTTCGCAATGGGAAATTCTTGAATATCTGCGCGGACTTGGTTTTCCGGTCACCGATGTTGCCAAGCGTTTCAACGATATTGAATCAGCCATCGCTTACACCGAAACATGGAAAGAAGGCCGCGACAAATTGCGGTACGAGGCGGATGGCATGGTCATCAAGATTGACGATCTGAATCTGGCTGCTGAACTTGGCTTTGTCGGCAAAGACCCGCGCGGTGCGATCGCGTTTAAATTCCCGGCGCGCGAAGTGACGACAAAATTGCTCGACATTCGCGTCAGTGTCGGGCGGACAGGCGTGCTGATTCCCAACGCGGTACTCGAGCCGGTCGAGATCAACGGTGTGATCATCGAGCGCGCCACGCTGCATAATTTCGATTACATCGCCGAAAAGGATATTCGGGTCGGTGACCGCGTGCTGGTCAAACGCGCCGGAGAAGTAATTCCCTACGTTATCGGCCCGGTAATTGATGCGCGCACGGGCAAAGAGAGAAAATATGAGCTGCCATCAACTTGTCCGGTCTGTGAACAACCGGTTGAACATTTCGAAGGCGAGGTGGCGTGGTACTGCGTCAATGCCGCCTGCCCGGCCCAACTCCTGCGAAACGTGGAGCATTTCGTCTCGCGCGGCTCGATGGACATCAACGGGCTTGGTTACAAGATCGTCGAAAAACTGGTGGATACTGGCGCGGTCAAGGATGTGGCGGATATTTACACGCTCACGCGCGAATCCATCCTGGATGCCGTGACGAAGAAAGACAGAAAGACCGAAAAGGAACCGCCCGGCAAGATCGCCGATAATTTATTGGCAGCGATTGCCGAGTCGAAGAAGCAATCCCTGCCGCGCCTGATCACCGCGCTGGGAATCCGCGCAGTGGGCGAAGTCTCAGCGCGCGACTTAGCGAATCACTATGGCAATCTCGATGCGCTCTCCAAAGCCAGCGCGGACGATCTTCAGCAAATCGAAGGTGTGGGTCCGAACATCGCTGAAGCCATCGTGGACTGGTTCGCGCGTCCAGCCAACCAGAAAATTTTGGCGAAGTTGAAAGCCGCAGGTGTCTGGCCTGTTTCTTTGTCGTCAACTGCCAACCGTCAA